>NZ_VPDL01000003.1:0-157953 GCF_013417705.1 Acinetobacter sp. YH12235
TTCGCAAGAGATGCGATGGATGTCTGGTGATTTGTAGTCATAAATTTTAGTCCCCACTTGTTTTTAAGTGGGGACTAAATTAAGGCTTATAGGATGAATTCATAAGGTGTGTTCAGCGGACGCTTACGATCTTTCATCTTATCTTTTTATATTTATTTAAATTATTATTCGACTATATAAAAAAACCCACTCTAGTGAGTGGGTTTTCGCATTCAAATCAATTGATTTGAGAAATTAGTTTTTCTCTTTATCAACGATTTTGTTTGCTTGAATCCAAGGCATCATCGCACGCAATTTAGCACCAGTTTGTTCGATACCGTGTGCAGCATTTTGACGACGACGAGCAGTCATAGATGGGTAGTTCAACGCACCTTCTTGGATGAACATCTTCGCATATTCACCAGATTGGATACGTTTAAGTGCATTACGCATTGCTTCACGAGACTGTTCGTTGATTACTTCAACACCAGTTACGTATTCGCCGTATTCAGCATTGTTAGATACTGAGTAGTTCATGTCAGCGATACCGCCTTCGAACATCAAGTCAACGATCAATTTAAGTTCGTGTAGACATTCGAAGTAAGCCATTTCTGGAGCATAACCAGCTTCAACCAGAGTTTCGAAGCCCATTTTAACCAGTTCAACAGCACCACCACAAAGAACCGCTTGCTCACCGAACAGGTCAGTTTCAGTTTCTTCACGGAAAGAAGTTTCGATGATACCTGTACGGCCGCCACCTACACCTGAAGCGTAAGAAAGAGCTACGTTACGTGCATTACCAGAAGCATCTTGGTGGATCGCGATTAAGTCAGGAACACCTGAACCACGTTGGTATTCAGAACGTACAGTGTGACCAGGAGCTTTAGGCGCAACCATGATTACGTCTAGGTCTTTACGTGGAACAACTTGGTTGTAAAGAACAGAGAAACCGTGAGCAAATGCTAGAGTCGCGCCTTCTTTGATGTTTGGCTCGATCACGTCGCGGTAAAGTTGAGCTTGGAACTCATCTGGAGTCAAGATCATGACTACGTCAGCTTGAGCTACAGCAGCAGGAACTTCAGCAACTTTAAGACCAGCGTTTTCAGCTTTTTTCCAAGAAGTAGAATTCGCGCGTAGACCAACAGTTACGTCAACGCCAGAATCTTTAAGGTTAAGCGCGTGTGCGTGACCTTGTGAACCATAACCAATGATTGCTACTTTCTTAGATTGGATAATAGATAAGTCGCAGTCTTTATCGTAAAAAATTTGCATTGCTGTCTCCGCTTAAATGCTTGTGTGTCCGTTTCATCAGGCAATGATCCTTGATCACATTGCCTGAAGCCCCCTTCTTATTAGAATGAGGAAATAATTTAAAAAATTTAGATGGTTAGTACTTTTTCGCCGCGTGCAATACCCGACACGCCTGAACGCACCACTTCCAAAATCGTGTTTTCTGCTAATGCGTCAATAAAACCGTCGATTTTTTCAGTCGTACCTGCGATTTGAATCGTGTAAGTTGTTGGCGTTACGTCAACCACCTGGCCACGGAAAATATCGGTCGTACGTTTGATTTCATCACGGGTTGCGCCTAAAGCTTTCACTTTGATCAGCATCAATTCACGTTCAATGTGTGCACCTTCAGACAGATCCACCACTTTAACCACTTCTACCAGCTTGTTCAGCTGTTTGGTGATCTGTTCGATCTTGTGATCATCACCATACGTGGTCAAAGTCAGACGTGAAAGTGTTGGGTCTTCAGTTGGCGCAACGTTCAATGTTTCAATGTTGTAGCCGCGTTGTGAGAACAAACCTACCAAGCGAGAAAGCGCGCCTGCTTCGTTTTCTACGAGTACAGAGATAATATGTCTCATTTCGTGCGCTCCCCTTTTGCTAACCACATATCCTGCATCGATTGACCCGCAACTAGCATTGGATATACGTGTTCTGTACGGTCAACCATTACGTTAATAAATACGCACTTATCATTGATTGCCATCGCTTCTTCAAGCTTAGATTCAAGCTCGTCTGCGTGGTCAATCTGAATACCTACATGACCATAAGCTTCCATCAATTTTGCAAAGTCAGGTAAAGACTCTACATAAGAGCTAGAGTGACGGCCTTCGTAGTTCATGTCCTGCCACTGTTTCACCATACCCAAGGCACGGTTGTTCAGGCACAAAATTTTTACGTTCAAGCCATACTGCTTACAGGTAGAAAGTTCCTGGATACACATCTGAATTGATGCTTCACCGGTGATACACACTACTTGCTGATCCGGGAATGCAAGTTTCGCCGCCATTGCATATGGCAGACCTACACCCATCGTACCTAGACCACCAGAGTTAATCCATTGACGAGGACGTTTGTAGCGATAGTGCAACGCGCCGAACATCTGGTGCTGACCAACGTCAGAGGTGATGATCGCTTCACCATTGGTGACTTTGTCTAGAGCACGAACCACTTGCTGTGGCTTCATAGAACCATCAGTCGGTACATCAAACTTCAAGCCATGAACCTGACGCCATTCATCAATCTGTTTCCACCATGCCGCAATCGCTTCAGGATTTGGCTTGGACACATTCATTTGCTTCAACTGGTTCAGCATTTCGTTCAGTACAGGTTTTACTGCACCCACGATTGGAATGTGCGCCATGATGGTTTTAGAAATGGTCGCCGGATCGATGTCAATGTGAATGACTTTGGCATTCGGACAGAATTTCGCCGGGTTATTGGTTACACGGTCATCGAAACGTGCGCCTACACACAGAATCACGTCTGCATTGTGCATGGTCATGTTGGCTTCGTAAGTTCCGTGCATACCCAACATGCCGATGAATTGTGGATCATCGCCTGGGAATGCGCCAAGGCCCATCAGGGTATTGGTAACCGGGTAACCCAATAGATGTGCAAGCTCAGTTAATTGTGCTGAAGCATTGCCCTGAACCACGCCGCCGCCTGAGTAAATGACTGGGCGTTTCGCATGAATCAGTTCATCAATCGCTTTACGGATTTGACCTGAGTGACCACGATATGGTGGTTGATACGAACGCATCTTCACTTTTTCAGGATATTCGTAAGCAAATTTCTCTGCCGGGTTGGTTGCATCTTTAGGAATATCAACTACAACTGGACCTGGACGGCCAGATGACGCGATATAGAATGCTTTTTTGATAATTGAAGGAATTTCGCTGGCATGGCGAACCTGGAAGCTGTGCTTCACGATTGGGCGAGAAATACCGACCATATCAGTTTCTTGGAACGCATCCTCACCGATCAAATGGCTTGCAACCTGACCAGACAGGATCACCATTGGAATGGAGTCCATATAAGCCGTTGCAATTGGAGTAACGGTATTGGTCGCGCCTGGGCCAGAAGTGACCAGCACAACACCAGTTTTACCTGTTACGCGTGAGTAAGCATCCGCCATGTGACCGGCAGCTTGTTCGTGACGTACGAGGTAATGATTAATTTTGTCTTGTTGAAATAGCGCATCATAAATATGCAGTACTGCGCCGCCTGGATATCCAAAAACATGTTCAACGCCTTCATCCGCTAATGCGCGAACGAGCATTTCACCACCAGATAGAAGTTCCAACGTGATTCACCCTATATTATTCACTGCACAAATGGGAGGCATTTGCAGTGTTCATTCATTAACTGTCTGCACTGTTATAGCACACAAATTTCATAGTTTTCAAAGCAATAGGAATAAAAAATCCGATCTACCTGCTGTTCGAGCAATACAAGATCTAAAACATGTTGGGGTAAACATATTTTGTTCGCTTTGTTCAATTTTTCGGCTAGAAAAATTGCCCATTGCATGACATGACACTTATTCGAAGGGTGATCGATCTAAGGCATATAAAACTATTGCTGCATTCTTGTGTTTTCAGCCTTTAAAGTCAAGTTTAAAAAACAGGCTATTATTGTTTATACGTCTAAAATTTGCTGCTTTTACAGGCAATTTCGACTTTAACTCTGGTTTTTAGCTTTAAAATTCTAATTTAAATTAATAAATTTCATATACTTAAAACTTTAATTTTATAAATTTTTAATATGTCTTATATAAAAAAATTGAATGAATTTTTAAGAAATTCAATGCAACTGTTTATAAATAAATTTTTTTTATATAAAATTACTCTTTTTAGTTATCAGCTCAAAACATTAAGATCACTACTGATCACAAAATTAATTGAATTAAAAATCATCTTATGGCAAAAAATTCTCTACAATAACAACTCTATTTAACCGCTTGAAATTTTCAGGACTTTTACTCATGAAAAGATCTTTCCTGACCGCAGTAAGTTTTGCCACTACGCTTGTTTTAGGTGTAGCAAGCAGCCCTGCTTTAGCGATTGAATATTATAAATGGGTCGATGCCAAAGGCGTGACTCACTATACCAAAACCCCGCCTCCTAAAAATGCCAAGCATAAAAGCAAAGTAGAAACCTATGGCTGGACCAATTCCGCGCCTACCCCAGCAAGAACAACCGAAAATGAGAACCGGACCGAAACGGGTAACTCAAACTCATCTGCACCTGTGCCTGTCGTTTCTGAAAATGAGCAGCAACAGCGTGAAGCCAATGAAGCTTTACAACGTGGTCAGTCTGAGCATGTAGCCTTCTAATCATACTCGTCTGCCAATTTAGATTTTTCCTGCAGAATCCCGTACGCAAAATTCACTTTTAGGTGCATTTTGCGCTATGCTGTGCCTTATATTTTTTTTAACCGTTCTCTTGTATTACGTATATGACTACTCACATTGACTCAGAATATCAAGCCAGTGCGATTGAACCTCAAGTCCAGCAGGACTGGGAATCTCGCAAAGCCTTTAAAGTTGCCGACACTGTAGAAGGTCCACGTCGTTATATCCTCTCGATGTTCCCTTACCCAAGTGGCAAACTGCATATGGGTCATGTGCGTAACTATACCATTGGTGACGTGATCAGCCGCTTTCACCGTTTAAAAGGTGAAACTGTATTACAACCCATGGGTTGGGATGCTTTCGGTCTTCCTGCGGAAAACGCTGCAATTGCACACCAGGTCGCTCCTGCAAAATGGACTTTCGAAAATATTGATTACATGCGTAATCAGTTGAAGAAACTTGGCCTGTCTGTAGATTGGGACCGTGAATTCGCAACCTGTACACCAGAATACTATCGCTGGGAACAATGGTTATTCGTTCAGCTTTATAAAAAAGGTCTGATCTACCGTAAACTTTCCACTGTGAACTGGGACCCTGTCGACCAAACCGTTCTTGCCAATGAACAGGTTGAAAATGGTCGTGGCTGGCGTTCAGGTGCATTGGTTGAAAAACGTGATATCCCAATGTACTACTTCCGCATCACTGATTATGCGCAAGAATTACTGGACGATCTTGAAACACTGAAAGACGGCTGGCCACAACAAGTCCTGACTATGCAACGCAACTGGATTGGTCGCTCACAAGGTATGGAAATCACCTTCCCTTCAGCGAATCCGGAAGTCTATGCAGACGGTTTAACTGTATTTACCACGCGTGCCGACACATTGATGGGTGTAACTTATGTTGCAGTTGCAGCAGAACACCCAATGGCGTTAAAAGCTGCGGAAAATAATCCTGAGCTTCAAGCATTCATCGAAGAATGCCGTATGGGTTCTGTGGCAGAAGCGGATCTTGCGACTGCTGAGAAGAAAGGCATGGCAACAGGTCTTTCTGTGAAACACCCTGTAACAGGTGAAGAAGTTCCAGTCTGGATCGCAAACTACGTTCTTATGTCTTACGGTTCAGGTGCGGTGATGGCGGTGCCTTCACATGATGAACGTGACTTCGAATTTGCCAATAAATATGGCTTAACCATCAAGCAAGTGATTGATGCCAAAGGTGCAGAAGATACAGACTTTGACGCAACTCAATGGCAAGAATGGTACGGCTCTAAAGACGGTAAACTGGTTAATTCAGGCGAATTTGACGGTTTAGACTTCCAAGGTGCGTTTGATGCATTCTTGGCGAAACTTGAACCACAAGGTCTTGCGAACGTTAAAGTTCAATTCCGTCTACGTGACTGGGGTGTATCTCGTCAGCGTTATTGGGGTTGTCCAATTCCAATGATCAACTGTGACAAATGTGGTCAAGTGCCAGTGCCTGAAGATCAACTGCCTGTGGTACTTCCAACTGACGTGGTTCCAGACGGTTCAGGTAACCCGCTGAACAAGATGCCTGAGTTCTACGAAACTAAATGTCCATGCTGTGGTGGTGACGCGCGTCGTGAAACAGATACGCTAGACACATTCGTAGAATCATCTTGGTACTATGCACGTTATGCATCTCCAGACTTTACTGATGGCATGGTAAAACCTGAAGCAGGTCAAACTTGGCTTCCTGTAAACCAATACATCGGTGGTGTTGAACACGCGATTCTGCACTTGCTCTATGCACGTTTCTTCCACAAATTGATGCGTGACGAAGGCGTGGTACAAGGTAACGAGCCGTTCACTAACTTGCTCACTCAAGGTATGGTGCTTGCGGATACTTATTACCGCGAATCTGAGTCTGGCAAGAAAACCTGGTTCAACCCTGCCGACATCGAACTTGAGCGTGATGAGAAAGGTCGCATCACTTCTGCGAAATACAAAGGTGATGGTCAAGATGTCATCGTTGGCGGTCAGGAAAAAATGTCGAAATCGAAAAACAACGGTATCGACCCGCAAGCGATTATTGACCAATACGGCGCAGACACTGCACGTGTGTTCATGATGTTCGCAGCCCCACCTGATCAATCACTTGAATGGTCTGATGCCGGTGTTGAAGGTGCAAACCGCTTCCTGAAACGTGTATGGCGTTTGGCAACCGGTTTCCTTGAAAAAGGTAATACCGCGACTGACTTCGATAAAGCCGCTCTTTCTACAGCTGCGCAAGATTTACGCCGCAAGACTCACGAAACCATCCAGAAAGTGGGTGATGACATTGAACGTCGTCACGCATTCAACACTGCGATTGCAGCAATGATGGAACTGTTAAATGCGAACAACAAGTTTGAAGCGAAAGATGATAATGACGTTGCTGTAGCACGTGAATCGATCACTACGCTTCTTACTTTATTGGCACCATTTGCACCACATTTAAGTCAGACTTTATTGGCTCAGTTTGGAATCGAGTTAACTCAAGCGCAGTTCCCACAAGTGGATGAATCTGCATTGACTCGTAATACCCAAACCATCGTGGTTCAGGTCAACGGTAAACTTCGTGGCAAACTTGAAGTGTCTGTGGATGCATCTAAAGATGACATTCTTGCTCAAGCCAAAGCATTGCCAGAAGTTCAGCAATTCTTGACTGGCCCAACCAAGAAAGAAATTGTGGTACCGAATAAGCTAGTGAACTTGGTGGTTTAATTTCCTTGAAGCCTCCTTGAGCAAGATATAAAGCACTGCTTTATATTGAAGCGCAAGAAAGGGAGGTTTGGAGGGATTTAATCTCCCCTAACCCCTCTTTAATAAAGAGGGGAATTCCCGTCCATATATAAAAAATGGGTTCTCCTCCCTTTTTTAAAGGGAGGTAGGGAGGGATTAAAAAACAATTCCAAACAAAGCCCGTTGCCAGCCAACGGGCTTTGACTTTACAATCCGGTTCAGGATTTCAAATATTTCCCTGAGGGAAAAAGAGGATACTCATGCATTTAGGCAAACGTTTAGCAGAAATTGTTTTAACTTGTGGTCTAAGTGCAGGCCTCGTTGGCTGTGGCTTTCATTTAAAAGGAACCAATCCGAGTTCCGCACCTGTAGCTTACTCAGTCATGAGTCTGGCCTTACCTGACAATACTGAAGATCTTCAGGAAAAACTGGCTGTTTACCTGGGTGCTGCTGGAGTACAGCTGAGTAATGCACCTGATGCTTATGTCTTACGTGTCCTAGATTACACCCCTCGCCGTTTAGAATTGAATGGCAAACTGGTGGAAACCTTATTGCGTCTGAATGTGACTTTCCGAATCGAAGATGCACAAGGCAATCCGGTGACTGAACCTCGTACGGTAATTGCGACCCGTACCTATCAATATGATATTGAAACCGTGAATACGGATGACCAGGAACAAAAATTCTTAAATCAGGTCCTGATTGATGATGTGGCCCAGCAGATTGCCCGTCAAATTTCATCGAATCGTTTGCCATTGGCAAAACCAGAAACTTCGACTCAACCAGCCCAATAAGACGACCCAATGAAACTTGACTACCTCCAGGCATTAAAACGTGTCAATGAAGCTCGCGGTGCCTGGGTGTTACATGGTCAGGAGCCTTTGCTGGAACAGAATCTGGTAGATGCCTTTCGTAGCAGCTGGCAAAGCCGTGAAGTTGAACGCCAGCGTTATGATATTAGCTCTGCCTCTGACTGGAAAAATGTCTTCAATGCTTTAAACAGCCTGTCATTATTTTCTAGCCAACTGGCAATTGAAGTGCATGGCAATATCAAACCGGATGCCAGCGGTCTCAAACTGTTAAAAAGCTATCTGCAGCAGGACAGTGATAACCTGCTGTTGGTGGTCATGCCGAAACAGGATGCCAGCAGCCTGAAATCCAGCTTTTTCCAGACCATTGATGCCAATGGCGTAAATGTATCGCTAGTGGCCAACTACCCAAAAGATCGTCAACAGATCCTCGGAATTGAAGCGGAAAAACTGGGAATTAAGCTGGCCAATGACGCCTGGCAATGGCTAGAGCAGCATCATGAGCACAATTTGCTGGCAGCCAAAAATAGCCTGATGCGCGTAGCAGATACCTTTGCTGAAGTAGATATTATCCAGATTGACCATCTATATGCCTGCTTGCAGGATCAGTCCCGTTACAGCACCTATGATCTGAGTGATGCCTTGCTCAATGGGAATTTGGCACAATCAATTAAGATCTTTCAGTATCTGATTGCCTCAGGTGAACCGATGAGCCTGATTTTGTGGAGTATCAGCAAAGAAATGCGTCTATTGATGCAATTATTTGAACAGCCACAAAATGCCTTACAAATCGGTATCTGGAAGACTAAAGTGAGCTTATATCAGCAAGCCTTGCGTCGTTTAAGTCCACAGCGCTTTTTAAGCTGGCCTCAGCTTTTGATCCGGATCGATGCTGCAATCAAAGGGATGTCCAGAGAGAACCCTGAACATCTGATCTTGCAGGCCATTGCTGAAATGTGCGGTCAAAGCTTGTTTGCATCTCCGAGTGCCTAACTAAAGAAACGCGCAAACCAGCCTTTGCCTTTTTTCTTCTCCTGCGTTCGCAGGTAGCTCAGCATATTGTCCCGTACTGCTTCTACATAATCCTGATCATCGTGCTGAATATGGTTGATGAGCCATTTGGACAGAAGACGATATAAATCTTTTTCAATGGACTGACCTTGCTCAAACTTCAGACGATAATCATTTAATTTTTTGACAAATAATTCATGTATGCCGCGATGTGAAGGCAAATATTGATAACTCACCTGTTCCAGCAGGTTTTCTTCAAAGCTGAAATGTGACTGAGTATAGTCGATCAAATCATCTAAAACCTCCCGGATTTTATCGCGATCTCCGGTACTTTTGACCTGCTCTAAAGCATTTATATAGTCCAGAATCTGGCGATGTTGATGATCAATCACCTCAATTCCAATATTGTAACTTTCATTCCATTCCATCTATGAACCTCATCAATTTTCTTAGTAAAGTCGTATTATTTTTCCGCTCATTAAATGATCATATTCTCTTAATGAATAAACCCATATTTTTTTTATGGAATTAGATATTACAAACTTTATTTGCTTAAATCTATATGTAAAACATAGATTTTTTAAATTTTAGTAGAACACATCGTTCGAAAAATTAGATTAAAAATGAAAGAGGTTGGCTTTAGCGCAGAATTATTTTTACAACAAATATCATTAAAAACTTCCATGATATTGAGCAGCATTATGGCGTATTTTTACCAGCAGTTTAGTGGCCAGGTTTTTGCATGCAGTATGTCTGAGAAGTACTTTATACTCCCATGAAGTTTTAATTAATTCATCATATGATCAATATTTTTTGGATAGCTAAATCGTATAAAATTTCACCTAAAAAAGATGATTCCAATAGGAGTAGGTCAATGAATCCTTTATATAAAATCAGGTTTTATCTTATATGCTTTTTTAAACCAGGCAGTGGAAAATAGTTCTCATTTTAAATAAAAAAAATTCACGTTTTATCCTAATTTCGCTTTTATAATCAACTGTTATCCTACGACCCGAATCTGAATCCATATGCCAAAAATAAAACCTGCGAAACTCATTATGGCGATTGTAATTGCCATCCTGGTGGCAGTCACTGCCTGGTATTTTCTGAAACCAAAAGAGCAGCAGCCACAATACATTACAGCTGAAGTGACCCAAGGGGATATTGAAAATTCGGTACTGGCAACTGGTGTACTTGAAGCCACCAAAATGGTCAGTGTCGGTGCCCAGGTTTCGGGTCAGGTTAAAAAAATGTATGTGCAACTCGGCGATCAGGTCAAACAAGGCCAACTGATTGCCCGAATTGACTCTGTTCGTCAGGAAAATGATTTAAAGACTGCTGAAGCCAGCATTAAAAACCAGATGGCACAGCTTGCCGTGAAACAGGCCAACCTTGCCAAGGTGGAAGCCGAGTATAAGCGTCAGCAAGCCATGTATGCCCAAGATGCAACCTCGCGTTCAGAACTGGAATCTGCATTAGCCAGCTACAAAACCGCTCAGGCAGATATCACTGCGATTAATGCACAGATTGAGCAGTCACGTTTAACCTTGGCAACCGCGAAAGAAGATCTCGGTTATACCCAAATCGTGGCACCCATGGATGGAACTATCGTAGCGATCGTGACTGAAGAAGGTCAGACTGTAAACGCCAATCAAAGCGCACCAACGATTGTGAAACTGGCACAACTGGATACCATGACGATTAAGGCTGAGATTTCCGAAGCCGATGTCATGAAAGTTCAGGAAGGCCAAACAGTGTACTTCACTACTTTGGGTAATACTGATAAGAAAATTTACGCCAAACTTCGTCAGGTTGAACCTGCACCAAATTCAATTAATACCGAAACCAATACTTCAAGCTCAACTTCAGGCTCTGCAGTGTATTACAACGCCCTGTTTGATGTACCGAATGAAGATGGCAAGCTGCGTATTGATATGACGGCGCAAGTCTATATCGTTCTTGATGAAGCACGAAATGTACTGACTGTTCCGGCGGCTGCCATTCAAGGTTCAAACCGTCCACAACGTCCGAATCGTGGTGAAGGCTCTTGCGGTGCCGTTGACCCATCTGCACGTGGTGAAGGTCAGGATCAAGCCCGTGGCGATAGTAAACGTCCGGCAGGTGACCGCCCTCCTCGCTTAGAACTTTCTGATGCTGAACGTGCCCTGGTTGAACAAGGTAAAGCTCAGCGTGCCATGGTTCGTGTATTGCAGGCAGACGGAACAGCAAAACCAACCCCTGTCCTGATTGGTCTGAATAACCGTGTAACCGCACAAGTGATCAAAGGCTTGAAACGTGGTGATCAGGTTGTGATTGCAGATGGCTCTGATACTTCTAATGACGGTGCTAAACGTGGCGGCAGTGGCCGTGGTCCTGGTGGCGCCGGCCCAATGAGAATGTAAGCATGAATCAACAACAGCAACCTCTACTCGAGGTCAAGAATCTGGTTCGTGAATTCCCTGCGGGTGAAAGCACGGTCCAGATTTTAAAAGGGGTCAATCTGGAGATTTATCCGGGCGAACTGGTCGCCATTGTCGGTCAGTCCGGTTCGGGTAAATCCACCCTGATGAATATTCTGGGCTGTCTGGATAAGCCAACCAAGGGCAGCTATAAAGTTAAAGGCCGTGAAACCCGCGAACTTGAAGCTGATGAACTGGCGCAGTTACGTCGTGAATATTTCGGCTTTATTTTCCAGCGCTATCATCTGCTCGGTGATTTGAGTGCGGCAGGTAACGTCGAAGTTCCAGCGATTTATGCCGGTGCAGATTCAGATGCCCGTCATGAACGTGCTGTCAAGTTACTGACTGATTTAGGCTTGGGTGAAAAAACTCAGAACCGTCCGAGTCAATTGTCTGGTGGTCAGCAGCAGCGTGTTTCGATTGCCCGTGCCCTGATGAATGGCGGTGACGTGATTCTTGCTGATGAACCGACTGGTGCACTGGATAAGAATAGCGGTATTGAAGTGATGCGGATTCTGCGTGAGCTGAATGCCAAAGGTCATACCATTATTCTGGTCACGCACGATCATAATGTGGCAAAAAATGCGACGCGCATTATCGAGATTTCAGACGGGAATATTATTTCAGATAAACCAAATGTCCCTGAAGTTGATGATGGTTTCGAGAAAGAAAATCTGGTTCGAAATGAACAGAAGAAAATCTCGAGCTGGCGTTCCGCGGTAGACCGTCTCGGTGAAGCTTTCCGTATGGCTTTATTGGCCATGAATGCACACCGGATGCGAACCTTCCTGACCATGCTCGGGATTATTATCGGGATCGCGTCGGTTGTTTCAGTCGTTGCGCTCGGTAATGGTTCACAAAAGCAGATTCTGGAAAATATCAGCAGTCTCGGGACCAATACCATTACCGTATTCCAAGGCCGGGGCTTCGGGGATAATTCACGATCCTCCCAATCTAAGACGCTAATTCCCGCTGATGCCGATGCACTGGCAGAACAGCCTTATGTGGATGGGGTCAGCCCATCGGTCAACAGCAGTGTGACTGGACGCTTCAAAGAGATCGAAGCATCGACCACTGTCAACGGCGTTAGTGAAGACTTCTTCTATGTCAAAGGTATGACCTTTAAATCAGGTCAGCCATTTGATAAAGAAAGTATCATTGAACAGGCGCAGGATGTGGTGATTGATACCAACACCCAAAATACTTTCTTTGCAGATGGCACCAATCCTGTCGGTCAGGTACTGCTCTTAGGCAGTGTACCGAGCCGGGTGATTGGCGTCATTGATGCGCAAAAAGGCATGATGGGGAATAATGATAGCCTGAATGTCTATCTACCCTACTCTACCGTCATGAGCCGTATGCTGGGTCAACCGAATGTGCGTCAGATCATTGTGCGTATTAAGGATGAATATCCAAGTGCAGCCGCGGAAAATGCCATTTTAAATCTACTGGTCCAACGCCACGGTGCGCAGGATGTGTTTACGCAAAACGCAGACAGTATCCGTGAAACGATTCAGCAAACGACCCAGACCATGACCTTGCTGATCTCGGCAATTGCAGTGATTTCACTGGTTGTCGGTGGGATCGGGGTAATGAATATTATGCTGGTTTCCGTGACTGAACGTACTCAGGAAATCGGAGTACGGATGGCGGTCGGTGCGCGCCAAAGTGACATTCTGCAGCAGTTCCTGATTGAAGCTGTTCTGGTTTGTATTCTGGGCGGTATCTTAGGCGTATTGCTGTCACTCGGTATCGGTCAGCTGATTACGCATTTTGCTGGAGGAACCTTCCAGATGGCATACTCGACCACATCGATTGTCGCGGCCTTTGTCTGCTCAAGCCTGATCGGTATTGTGTTTGGCTTTATCCCGGCACGTAATGCAGCCCGTTTGAATCCGGTCGATGCACTTTCTCGAGAATAAGGAATCTGATATGCATACTCTTACCAAACTTGCCAGTGCCCTGATTCTAGGGAGTTCATTGGTCGGCTGTGCGGCCGTGGTGAAAACGCCGTATGAACAACCTGCTGTACAGGTGCCTAACAACTTTCAAAACAGTAAAGCTGTAAGCCAGCAAATCCATGCTGATATTCTGGCAGATCAATGGTGGACTCTATTTAAAGATCCGCAATTGAATAGTCTGGTGAATGACGTACTGGCAGCCAATAGTGATCTGGCCGTAGCCGGGATTAATTTGCAGCAAGCCCGTATTCAGGCCAGACAGACACAAAGTCAGCAAGGTGTACGCATCAGTGATGCAGGACTAACCACGCGTAGAAGCTTTGATCTGGAAGATGGCAGTAGTTCATCCGGTTTTGGGGTTAATTTCCCTGGCTTAAGCTATGAACTGGATCTGTTCGGTAAATTGGCCAATCAGACTGAAGCAGCACGCTGGGAAGCCCTGGCATCTGAAGAGGACTTGCAGGCGACTGCACAAAGTCTGATTGGTACGACTGCTCAACTGTACTGGCAGCTGGGTTATCTAAATGAACGTTATAGCGTAGTTCAACAAAACCTAGCGACTGCACAGCGTACCTATGATCTGGTCAATGTCCAGTATCGCGCCGGGGCAGTATCTGGTCTCGATCTGACTCAAGCTGAACAGGCGATCCAAAGCCAGCAAGCGACCTTAAGTCAGATTGAACAGCAACGTGTGGAAACGCGTACGGCGCTGGCAGTACTCATGAATATGCCTGTGCAACAGCTTTCGATTCAGGAACCTAAACGTTTACCGAATATTACTTTACCGTCGATTGAAGCCGGCTTACCTGCTAGCCTTCTCTCCCGTCGTCCTGACTTGAGAGCCACTGAACTGCGTTTGCGTAAAGCCTTGGCCAACAAGGATGCCAATAAAGCCAGTTATTATCCTTCGATCAGTCTGACTGGCAGCCTAAGTACCGGCGTGGGCACCAGTTCATCATTGTCAGATGCACTTAAAAATCCGGTGGCGACCTTAGGTGCTGGACTCAGCCTGCCATTCCTGCAATGGAATGACATGAAGCGTGATTTGCAGGTGAATGAACTGGAATATGAAAAAGCGATTATCCAGTATCGTCAGACCATGTATGAAGCTTTTGCCGATGTAGAGAATGCCTTGTCTAATCGTACTGAACTCACCAAACAGGTTGCGTTACAACAGCGTAACGTTGAACTGGCTGAACGTACTGAACGTTTGACCGAAGTGCGTTATCGTAATGGTGCAGTAGCATTGAAAAATCTGCTGGATGCACAGGAAACTACGCGGAATGCCCGTCTATCTTTGGTGCAAACCCGACAAAGCCAATACAATGCTTATGTGACCCTGATGCAAGCTTTGGGTGGTAGCCCGATCAAACAACTACCTTAAGCAATATATTTGACTCAAAAAAGACCGCTGTTAGTCAGCGGTTTTTTTATTGAAGTTTACATATGCAGATAAGCATTTACATTGTTGAGCTGTTCAATAGAAGGCTCATGTCCTAACAGACTGCCTTTTTCTAGCCATTGACGGGCAATTGCAATATCACGTTCTACACCAATGCCTTTGGTATATAAGCGCCCCAGATGACTATAAGCATCAGCATTCACCTGCGCAGCCGCTTTACGATAGCACTGGATTGCCTGATCCAAATTGGCTTCAATGCCAATTCCTTGTTCCAAAGCCTCACCTAAAGCATTTAGTGCGAGACCATTATGCTGGCTCGCAGCCTGTTCCAGATATTTCAGTCCTAAAGCCGTATCCTGCTCCACCTTTTTGCCCTTTAAATACATTAAGCCTAATTCGGTCTGGGCTTGTGCATTGCCCAATTGAGCTGCCTGATGCAGATAACGTTTGGCCTGTTCCTCATTCAATTCAAAGACTGGATAAAAACCAGAATATGCTTGATACAGATACCAGGCAGCCTTACTTGATCCTTTCGCCACCGCCTGATTCAAATATTGAATTGCCTTTTCTCGGGTCGGCAGCGGATATTCAGGCAAGCCATAAAAACGTCCCACTATATAAATCAGATCAGCTTCAGACTGTGCTACAAGTTGCTCTTGCTGTGCAATTGCCTGAATCATTTGGGTAGCTTTAGCCGTATCTTTGGCTATACCTACTCCGTTTAAATAACAGAGTGCCAGGCCCATCTGACTGAAGCCATGATCAGGATCATTTTGCAAAGCATGTTGATAGAGTTCAAATGCTTTCTCCGGTTCATGTTCGACCAGATAGGATTCAAAATATAGTGCAGCAATCAGACTCAAGGCCTGAGAATGCTGGGTTTGTGCTGCTTCAGACCAGTAACGAAATGCCATGGTTTCATTTTTTTGCACATACCAGCCATGAAAATAAGCCAGACCGATCAGGGTTTTGGCCTGTGCATCTTTATGTTCTTTGGACTGCTGTAATAGATGCTTAAACACCCGTTGACGTTGATCAGGATCAATAGTACCGAGTAACACGCCGGCATAGTAATCATATAAACCACTCTGATCACCGAGATGAATACAGCGTTTAATGAAACTCAAAGCCTGCTGTTGATCTTTGGGCAAGATTTTGCCATTTGCATAGGCTTCGGCAATATCCTGATTGGCCGCCAAGTGGTCCTGCTGTGCTGCCAGAAACAGATAGTGAATACCCAGACTTAAATCTTGCGCTGCACCATCCGCCAAATAATATTGGGCTAACTGATACTGTGAATTGGCATGTCCCTGCTCGGCATTTTGAATTAACAGTTGCAGACGTTGCTGTTCTGCAGTGTCATGGTCAGATTCAGCCAGCTCAGTGATGCGATACTGCGCATCCAGATGACCACGCACGACCGCATGCCGATACCAGTACAAGGCTTTTTCAGGATCATTTAATTGGTATTGATGACCATCATAGATCTGGCCTAAATGATAGGCCGCATCCTCACCACCTAAACTATAAGCTTTTTCAAGAAAACTAATCGCTTTTTCTGTGCTCTGCTCACAGCCCTGTCCGTTTAAGTGCATTAGGGCCATGCCCACATAAGCCTGCGGCAATTCCTGCTGCTGGGCCAGCCCCTGATAAATTTGATAGGCACGTCCATAGTCCGGGTGATGCGGATCCGTACTTAGACGGGTTGCATACTTCAATTGAGCATCAATCTGTTCAATCCATAGATCATGATGCACGGCTTTGGCCTGATCACGTTTCACCGGATCAGGACGTTTCCACATCCAGATTGCTAAAGCCCCAATCCCCAAAACCAGCACTAGCAAAAACCACATAGCTGCTCCAAAACCAAAAGATTGTTTTTGTTATATGTATAAAAATTCATTTTAAACTTAGCATAAAAAAAAGCACAGATCGTGTGCTTTTTTTTGACTCAATCAGGCTTTAAGTCTTTTACTATCGAGCTTTTTCAATACTTCCGATACCGCAACCATGGCGAAGCTAGATGTCACTACCACTGCAGACCCATAACCACCACAGCGTAAGCCTGCGCTTGCACAAACATCTGCACTCGAGAATGGGTTATCGATAGAGTAGACACAAGTGATGCCAAATTTTTCTTTTGGCTTTTTACAGATGCCTTTAGCACGTAATTGCGCACGTAATTTTGCCAGCATTGGATCCTGTTCGGTTCTGGATAAATCGGCTACCCGGATTTTTAAGGGATCCAGTTTACCGCCTGCTCCACCGGATACAATCAATGGAACCTTGTTAAAACGGCAATGCAGCATCAAGGCAAATTTCGCTTTGACGTCATCGATACAGTCCAGAATGATGTCAGGATTTCCTGACAGAATTTCTTTCACATTTTCTGGCGTCAGATAATCGTCAATCAGATTGATCTTGATGCGTGGATTAATCGAACGGCAGCGTTCTGCCATGATTTCGATTTTTTCACATCCTAGTGTCGCCGTCATAGCTGGTAACTGACGGTTAATATTCGATGCTGCGACCACATCCATATCGACCAGTGTGAGCTCACCAATCCCGGTACGTGCCAATGCTTCGACTGCCCATGAACCAACACCGCCAATTCCGATCACCATCACGTGACTGTTTTCATAATGATGAAAGCTATCGTTACCATAAATTTTGGCTACACCCGCAAAACGGCGGTCATACTCATCATCTTGAAGCAGATCAGTCATAGGTCATCAATAGCAAGAAAAACACCAGAGCATTTTAGCAAAATCATGGACACTTTACTGCCACTAAAATTCAGATACAAAATCAGTCAAAAAAGCTTTCTTGTGCCATCGTTAACACACGTAAAATCGATCAAATTACAACCATCATAAACTTCACAATATTTCAATTATTATTGTCCTAAAGGGAGCCAGATCAGCATGCTATTTAACGCCCTTTTTGCCCTGATGGTTTTCCTGTTCCTGCTCTATCTTTACGGTTTAACCTTTAAAAAGCAGAAAAATTATTATCTCAGTATCATGATCCGTATCCTGACTTTGGGATTATTTGCTTTGATTATCTTGGATCAATATGAAACCCAAACCCATCTTGCTCTGGTGCTTCTGACCTGGGTACTGTTTGAAAGCAGTGAAAACTTTTATCACAAGAAACTTTCTGCCAAGCAATAAAAAAGAAGCTTTCGCCTCTTTTTTATTTGCTCGGATTATTTATTCATAATGAAGAAATATTCACGATAATATTTCAGTTCAGCAATCGAATCACGGATATCATCCATCGCTAGATGCGAAGCATTTTTCTTCAGACCACTCATGATTTCAGGGCGCCAGCGTTTTGCCAGCTCTTTTACTGAAGATACGTCTAGATTACGGTAATGGAAATACTGTTCCAGTTCAGGCATTAAACGGTGCAGAAAGCGACGGTCCTGACAGATCGAGTTACCACACATCGGCGATACTTTTGGATTGACCCATTTTTTCAGGAATTCAATCGTTTCACGTTCTGCATCCTGAGCAGTCAATTTACTGCGGCGTACACGCTCAATCAGGCCAGACTGACCATGCTGGCGAGTATTCCACTCGTCCATCGCATTCAGGATACGGTCAGATTGATGCACAGCTAGCACGGGCCCTTCGGCAAGAATATTTAGGTTATCGTCCGTTACAATCGTGGCAACTTCAATAATCTGGTCATTATCTGTATCCAGACCTGTCATTTCCAGGTCAATCCAAATCAGGCGGCTATCCGGGGTGCTGCTCATAAATGTGCAATCTTATTAGGCTATAAAACATTTATAGTAGCAAATTTATTACGTCGATGCTGTAACTGACACCCCGCTTCATGCTATTTTTGCCATCTCGCTCCCATGGTTTTTTTAGGATTTGAATGGCTTTAATACGTAAACGTCGTTTAACTGAACAACAACAACGTCGTATTCAAAAACAGCACAAAACGCGTCAGGAAGAGATCGATACCTCTCAAGACCTGGAAGGACTGGTCGTGCAGCATTATGGCCGCCAGCTTGAAGTCCAGGCCTTGTCTGTACCTGAACAGCATCCTGAAAAACCGGTCGTGGCTGAAGGTGAACCTGAGCCATTCTGGAAGCCGATTGAACTAGGGAGTGTCTGGCGCTGCCATACCCGAACTAACCTGGAATTGCTGGTAACAGGTGACCGGGTCAAATGGCAGGCTGATCCCAATACCGGACTCGGCATTATTACAGCGATTCATCCGCGCACTTCTTTGCTGACCCGTCCTGACCGTTACCACAAGGTTAAACCGGTTGCCGCCAATATTTCCCTGATTGTGATTGTGTTCGCCCCATTGCCTGAACCAGCACCGGGTTTGATTGACCGTTATCTGGTGGCTTGCGCAGATGCAGAGATTCCAGCACTTTTAGTTCTGAATAAATCAGATTTGCTTAAGGAAAATGATCCAATTCTGGATCTGCTTAAAGAATATAAAGATTTGGGTTATGAAGTGATGCAAACCCAGTCCGATGGCGATCTGACAGAACTATCCGCTCGTCTGAATGAGGAAACTGTAGCGTTTGTCGGTCAGTCTGGTGTAGGTAAAAGCACGCTGATTAATGCGATCGTCCCGGATGCTGCACAGAAAACTAATGTCATTTCTGAAAACTCGGCACTGGGTCAGCATACGACGACCTCCACACGTCTGATTTCCTTTGGCGATGGCGCTGCTCTCATCGACTCACCAGGGATTCGTGAATTTGGTCTCTGGCATCTGACCTTGGATAAAGTCCAAAGTGGTTTTCCGGAAATTGAAAACTTGCTCGGTCACTGCCAGTTCCGTAACTGCACACATAAGCATGAAAAGCAGTGTGCCTTACGTCAGGCAGCATCAACAGGGGAAATTTTGCCGCGCCGGCTGGAAAGCTATTTACGTTTAATCGGCGAAATTAACGAAGCGCAGCAAAAAAATTAATTTTCTTAAGGCTTAGCCCTTGAAGCGGTGATTTTGATCACCATATTTATGAGCTATACTCTTGGCAATTTTAAAATTGTAATTAGGTGAATTGTGGAACGTTGGTTCGAGTTTATGGGGAATCACCCCTTCTTGTTTGGAACACTCGCGGTACTCGTGGTTGTCTTCTTCATCATCGAAGGTCAACGTAATGGTCGCAAAATCTCTCCGCAATCGCTGGGAATTTTAGTTAAAGCAAAAAATGCCATGCTGATTGATTTACGTGATGCCAAAGACTTCCGTGAAGGTCACATCAGTGGTAGCCGTAACATTCCATACAGCCAAATTACAAAACACGTTGATGAGTTAAAAGCATCTGATCGCCCGTTGGTGTTCATTTGTAATCTTGGGCAAGTTGCAGGTTCTGCGCTTCAACAGGTAGGTCATGCAGATGCCTACCGTCTGGATGGCGGCATTACAAACTGGAAAGCTCAAGGTTTACCTTTGGTGAAAAGCAAATAATCTGCGAACAGGAGATTGATCATGGCTGAAGTTACTATCTATTCGACGACAGTATGTCCGTATTGTATCCGTGCAAAACAGCTCCTTGAGCGCAAAGGTGTTGCATTCAAAGAAATTAATTTATCGAATGAAGCCCCTGAAGTGCGTCTTGAATTGATGCAACGCACCAATCATCGTACCGTGCCACAGATTTTTATTAATGAACAATTTATCGGCGGTTTTGATCAACTTTATGCCCTAGAGCGTGAAGGCAAACTAGACGAATTATTGGCTTAATTTACTAAAACCTACCTCATATCAAGGATTAAAGAATGAGTGAAGAACAACAAGCTCAACCACAATTGGCATTAGAGCGTATTTACACTAAAGATATTTCTTTTGAAGTTCCTGGGGCACAAGTTTTTACCAAGCAATGGCAACCTGAGTTAAACATCAACCTTTCTTCTTCTGCAGAAAAAATTGATCCGACTCATTTTGAAGTGGCTTTAAAAGTTGTGGTTCAAGCAACCAATGAAGGTGATACAGCGTTTATCGTTGACGTGACTCAAGCAGGGATTTTCCTGATTGATGGCGTTGAAGAAGAGCGTCTGCCATACATTCTTGGTGCTTACTGCCCGAACATTCTGTTCCCGTTCCTTCGTGAAGCGGTGAATGATATGGTCACTAAAGGTAGCTTCCCGCAATTGCTGCTTACTCCAATCAACTTCGATGCTGAATTTGAAGCGAACATGCAACGTGCGCAAGCTGCTGCTGTTGAAGGTCAAGCTTAATCACTTGATCTTGAAGTTAAAAAAGACCGCAATTGCGGTCTTTTTTATGGCTTATTTAAAGGCTTGATGCCCCTGCTTTTTAATCTGATCCATTTTCCCTGTCAATGTTTGTGCTTTGGCTAGCTGATTGGCTGCAACAAGTTGCTCAGCTTGTTTAATCTCTTTCAATAAGTCAGTTAACAATCCCTGATAAGCCGTAATTTTTGCATCTTTGGATTTTAGCTTTTGTAGACCTGAGGGTAAATTTTTCTGGCAGACTTCCACAGATTTTTGCATGCCTTGCAATGCTGCCCGCGCTTCTTTGCTATCCTTGGCAGATTTGAAATTTTTTAAATGATGGTCAAGTTCATGCATATTGTCATGATAGTGATTGTCTGCTGCCATGCCCGACGTGGTGATCCCCACAGTTCCCATCACAAAAATCATGCTGATTAAAAAATTTTTAAACATCCTTAATTGTCCTGTATTGTTTTTATATTAAGCATCTTAGTGGGAAAGTCCTGAAAGATAAATTATTTTGATCCAAATTCTTGTATCACTTGTCATCAGACTTACATCATTAACAATTAGAGTTAAAAATAAAAAACCCTCAAAAACTTGAGGGTTTTTCTCTGCTGAGAATTAATCTCTTAAAGAGACTTATTCTGCATCCAGCATCAGTTCAGCACTCATGCCCACTGTATTATAACCAGCATCGACATACATGATTTCACCAGTAATCCCGTTCGCCCATGGTGAGCACAGGAACAATGCTGCATTACCGACATCTTCAATGGTCACATTGCGTTTTAGTGGAGCCACTTTTTCATTCAGATCCAGCATTTTACGGAATGATTTAATGCCAGATGCTGCCAATGTACGGATTGGACCAGCTGAGATGGCATTCACACGGATACCTTCTGCACCCAGGCTAGATGCCAGGTAACGTACACCTGCTTCTAAAGAGGCTTTCGCCAGACCCATCACGTTGTAGTTTGGCATCACGCGTTCAGAACCTTGGTAAGTCAGCGTTAACAGGCAGCCTTGACGTGCAGCCAGTAATGGCTTCGCAGCGCGTGCCATCGCGATAAAGCTGTAAGCACTGATATCATGGGCAATCTTGAAACCTTCACGGTCAGTCACATCAGTAAAATCACCATCTAGGGTATGTGCTGGTGCAAAACCGATTGAATGTACGACACCATCCAGACCATCCCAGTGTTTTGCCAGTTCTGCAAATGCATTGTCAATTTCAGCATCTACGGCCACATCACAAGGAAAAACCAATTCCGAACCGAATTGTGCAGCAAAATCATCTACACGTTTTTTCAGCTTTTCATTTGGATAAGTAAAAGCGAGTTCTGCACCTTCACGATGTAATGCCTGAGCAATACCAAAAGCAATTGATAATTTACTTGCAATACCTGCGATCAAGAAGCGCTTACCCGCCAATAGTCCTTGTGCCATGTGAATCTCACTCAAAATAATTTATATGCATGATGCCAAGTCTAAAGCATTTTAGAAATTGCATAATGCACCTTTTTTCACTGGATCATACATTGAAATACGCTTTCCGACCGATGTAGGGTTTTATCTTAGATCGCCAGATGTAAAGCCTGATGGGTGTTTTTCCAGAGCTGCTGTGCCAGTTCATCCTGATCCATATGCAGACTCTTGGCCAAGCCTTGCAGGACATAAGGCAGATTGGCAGGCGTATTGCGAGTCCGCTGTTCTGTCGAATGCTGGCAACATAAGGGCGTCATGTCCGGACAATCGGTTTCAAGTACCAGATGTTCCGGTCCTACCTGCTGTACTACCTGATGCAGTTTTTTGGCATTCGGATTGGTGATTTGTCCTGTTATTCCAAGCTTGAAGCCCAGCTTGATAAAGGCTTTGGCTTCTTCAATCCCGCCACCAAAGGCATGGGCAATACCGCCCTGTTTAAACTGATGCTGTTTTAGAATCTGTAAAACATCGGCATGAGATTTGCGGATATGCAGTAACACAGGTTTATCAAACTGCTGCGCCAGTTCCAGCTGTGCAGCAAAAAAATCTTTCTGTTTCTGAAAAAGTTCCGGCTGTTTATGCCGTTTATCGAAAGTATCCAGACCAATTTCACCAATGGCAATACAAGGCTCTGTGCTTAATAACTGCTCCAGATCCTGTAAATGCTCAGGTTGATGCTGCTCAATATAAAATGGATGCAGGCCGGGTGCCAGATGACTTTGAGGCGCATTGTCTAACTGATTAATAAAATGATGCGTCTGCAATAAATCCTTAAACCGGCTCTGTAAAAAACCGATTAAAACCAGATGCTCCACCCCTGCTGCTTTGGATGCATAAGCCAGCTGTTCCCGATCATGATCAAAATCGGGAACATCAAAATGGGTATGGGTATCAAATAACGAAACCATCAGCGTGCTTTGGCAGGAGTTGCAGGCTGGGCTTCTGAAGCAGCGTTCTCTGTTTGAGGCAGATATTCAGGTTTCAAAATGCCATTCAACTGTTCATAAGGAATGACCAGACGTGGCAAACCGACCACATAAGGACCAATTTCATATTCAGCATATTGCAGCGCCAGTCCCTGTTTAGACAGATAGAAATTATCCGTCAGTTTGAATTTCCAGGCCTGTTCATATTCGGCTACATCATTGGCCAGTTTAGATTCCATCACCCAGGTTTTAAAAGCCTCATAAGCTTTGGCTTCGAGCTGAGCCTTTTGTTTAGGCAGAATGATATCGTCCAGCTTAAACAGCTTTTTCTGCTCAAGATCAAAATTGTAGTAGGTTTGAGCAGAAGCGCCATGCGCACCACCGAGATAATGAGTACTGTTTAAGACCACAGTCGCGAGTGGATCACCAGACTGTAGAATTCTCGGTTTGATCATCAGGCTAATACTATGACTGGCACTGAGTGCTTTCAACTCCTTATCCAGATTCAGGAAAGTCTGCATATGCGGCTGAATCTGCTGTTCAAGCTGCTGTTTTGGAGTTTTGACATTGGCTAATGCGGTTTGCGGTTCGGAAGCAGCGGCTTCAGCTTCACTGGCAGCCGATGCTTTCGCCGGTTCGATCGCATCAATAGACAAAATACCCTGTAGCTGCTGCAGAATCTGCTGATCTATCCATTCATCAATAAATGGCTGATTGCTTTTCAATCGCTCAATAGAAATCTCAGGACAGTTTTTTCCTTCACATTCAGGCAAGGCCAGTTTCAGCTTCTCAGTATCACCGCTCAGCTTCAGCACTTCAGGCTGAGCCTGTACCACTTCAGGTGCAGCAGGTTCTTTCGGCTCTCTTTCCTTAGGCTGGCAGGCACTCAGCAAAACTGCTGATGCCAATACTGACAGACATAAAACATTCTTATAATTTGACATGCATTAACCTTTATTCAACATCATCATTTATCCTTGCAGGACCTACCTGTTAGAACATATTCTGATAAATATCCACTTTCAAGACTTGTTGTGTTTGTTCTTTGGTTAAATAGATGTCCAGTTGTTTGGCATCTTTGCTAATTTCCTGACTCCGATAATGTAGACCAATTCCTTCCTGATCAAAGAACCAGTCCGCCTGCCCCCAATACAGTTTTTTTGGAGCTTTCTGCTGGACTTCTGCATTATTGTCCTTTAACCATTTTTGGTAAGCCTGCTGCACAATTTGGTCCATCTGCAACTGCTGTTCAGGATTGATAATATCCAGAGGACTGAGTATTTTTTGCTGCAGCCGGTCAGCCACAAAAAAATAATAGCGTTCATTAACGCGGATATTTTCCTGTGTGCTGTCTACCCCAATTTGCATTAACACAAATTGATTACGCTGATAAGGAATGCGGGTATAAAGAGATAATTCGTAGGCCTTATTCAGTTTGAGCTGGGCTTGCCAGGCATCGGATTTTTTTACATAGGCATTAACCGCCTGCTGCAGGCTCATATCCTGCTTTAGGCCAATTTGATCCTGAATCACTTTCGCCTGCTGCTTTTCAATAGACTGGTTTAGCCAGGCATCGGCTGTCTTTAAGGTCTGAATATCCAGATTAATACAGTTTTTGGTCTCACAAAATGGCAAGGCAATATCGGCCGATTTCTCCTGAATATTCAGGTAAGGCAAAAATTTGGCTTTTTCTTCAGGGGTGACTGCTGCAGATTTTTTTTGTTCTGTCGCTGGCTGTTTTTTTTCATTTTTATCACATGCTCCAAGTAACAAACTACAGCCAATGACTGAACCGAGCAGGATTTCCTTACTAAACTTCATGATTTTTTAGAGATATAAGTAATGAGTGGTTTAAATGTAGCACAAAATAAAACAGCTTCCGGAGAAGCTGTTTAACATTTTCCAAGCCTGAAGGCTTAGTGTTCGCGTGTATTACGGAATACGATATCTGGATAACGTTCTTGCATCAGCTGTAAGTTCACTCGGCTTGGTGCAAGATAAGTCAAATGACCCCCACCATCAACAGATAACTGGTCATGGGCTTTTTTCTTGAATTCGTTGAATTTCTTCTCATCTGCACAAGACACCCAACGTACTGTATTGATGCTCACTGGCTCATAAATACAGTCCACCTTGTACTCTTCTTTCAGACGATATGCTACCACTTCGAACTGCAGCACACCCACAGCACCAACAATCAGGTCATTGCTGTTTTGTGGCATGAATACCTGAGTCGCACCTTCTTCAGAAAGCTCTTTCAGACCTTTTTGCAGCTGTTTTGACTTTAATGGATCTTTCAGACGGACACGGCGGAACATTTCCGGTGCAAAGTGCGGAATACCAGTAAATTGCAGTTTTTCACCTGAAGTGAAGGTATCACCGATCTGGATGGTACCGTGGTTATGCAGACCGATAATATCACCCGGCCATGCTTCTTCCAGATGCTGACGGTCACCAGCCAGGAAGGTCAAGGCGTCGCTAATGCGGATATCTTTATCGATACGCACATGCTTCATTTTCATGCCTTTTTCATACTTACCTGAACAGATTCGCATGAAGGCGATACGGTCACGATGTTTCGGGTCCATATTGGCCTGAATCTTGAAGATAAAGCCTGTGAAACCTTCTTCATCTGCCTCTACTTTACGGTCTTGAGTCGGATGCGCTTTGGGAGGCGGTGCATATTCGCTAAATGTATCCAGAACATGGTCGACACCGAAGTTACCTAAAGCTGTACCGAACAGCACTGGAGTTTGACGGCCTGCCAGGAATTCTTCACGATCTAATGGCTCATTCGCCATTTGTACCAGTTCCAACGATTCTTCAAACGCAGCCCAAGCCAGCTCTCCGACTTTTTCACGTAAGTCTGCATGATCATAGCCATCACGAACTTCGATATCAGTAATCACTGAACCAAAACCGGCTTTATAGACATAGAACTTTTCTTCGAGCAGGTTATAGACACCTGCAAAGTCACGTCCTGTACCGAGTGGCCAGGTAATCGGCACACATTTAATTTTCAGGACATTTTCAATTTCATCCAGCAGCTCTAAAGGCTCACGGATTTCACGGTCCATTTTGTTGACGAAAGAAATGATGGGGGTGTCACGCATACGACACACTTCCATCAATTTAATGGTACGTTCCTCGACACCTTTTGCACCGTCAATCACCATCAGCGCTGAGTCTACCGCAGTGAGGGTACGGTAAGTATCTTCCGAGAAATCTTCATGTCCCGGGGTATCGAGCAGGTTAATCATCTTGTCCTTGAACGGGAACTGCATGACGGACGTGGTGATCGAAATCCCACGCTCTTTTTCCATTTCCATCCAGTCAGAAGTGGCTGCACGATCCGATTTACGGCTTTTCACCATACCTGCAACCTGAATGGCCTGACCCCATAACAGCAGTTTTTCTGTCATGGTGGTTTTACCGGCATCGGGGTGGGAAATAATGGCGAATGTACGTCGCTGAGCGACCTGTGCCGCTAACTCATCTTTAAAACTCATGGAAAATACCTACTGCAGAACCGCAGTGCTCAAGATCAAATACGATCAATATGAAAAATTGACGATATTGTAGCAGATTTCTAGAGCCAATAAGCAGCCCTATAAACTGGAGAAATCGCAGTTTCCCATTCTCTTTTCTGGTTGAACTGATATTTTTTTGGCTCGTCGATTTAACGGATTTAATTCACTACCCAATCTAGAAATTATAAATCGATAACCACATAAATTTTATAATTTACAATTGATTAGTTTAATAATAAAAAATTCTAAATAGTGATTTACCGGGTTCAAGAAACAAAGGCCCTAGCTTCAAGTTGCTCGACATCCATCGGTTTACCCAGCAGATAGCCCTGCATCTGCTGACAGCCCAAACGGGTTAAAATTTCTGCCTGCTGCACAGTTTCAATTCCTTCAGCTGTCACTTTTAAACCGAGTTTAATGGCCAGCTGAATAATACTTTCAAGAATCATTTCTTCCTTGGAACCTGCACTCAGACCCTGAATAAATTCCTTGTCAATTTTCAGCTCATCGACAGGCAGGTTTTTTAAATACAGGAAGCTAGAATGCCCGGTACCAAAATCATCAATCGCCAACTGGATGCCCATTTGACGCAACTGCTGCAAAGTCCGGATACTCGAATCAATATGATGCATGGCAGTCGATTCGGTAATCTCGATCATCAAATGTTGAGGATCAATTTCATATTGATTCAGAAGTTGTTCCAGTGTGCTGATCAGATGCTTATGCTCAAACTGAACCGCAGATAAATTGACGCCGATTGGGAAAAAATCAGCATGATCAGCTTCCCAGAGCTGAATCTGTTTGCAGGCCTGCTCTAGAGCCCAGTAGCCCATCGGAATAATCAAACCGGTTTTTTCTGCTCCGGGAATAAACATATTCGGACCCAGCAAACCATGCAATGGGTGCTTCCAGCGGATTAGCGCTTCTACACCACAGATCTGCTCATCATGGGTAAATTTTGGCTGATAAACCAAGATAAATTGCTGTTCTTCTACTGCCTTATACAGATCATTGATCAGTTTACTCTGGCTTTTGCTTTCATGCTGATCGGTCGAGAAATTAAAAACAGAATAGGTATTCCGTCCCTGATACTTGGAAGTCAACATGGCGGCATCTGCATTGATCAGCAGATCCTGCAGATTCTGGCCATGCTTCGGATACATGGCGATCCCGATACTGCCCGAGATATTGATGGTCTTGCCACTGATCTGGAAACTTTCCTGAATCAGTTCCAGAATCTTTTCTGATATTTTCGAGGCCTGCTCTACTGTAGTATTTTCCAGCACCAGCAGAAATTCATCGCCACCGATCCGCAGCAGTTTGGAATCATCTCCCAGAATTTGATGAATACGATAAGCCAGCTGAATCAGTAGCTGATCCCCAACGTGATGGCCAAACACATCATTCACGGCTTTAAAGCGATCCAAATCAATATATAAAAAAGCGATTTCATGCTGAGCATCTTGCTGCCGGCCAGAAAACAGCAATTGTGCATATTTGACCAGATATAAACGGTTTGGCAGTTTGGTGAGATTATCCTGAATCGCCTGATTCGCCAGCTCTTTATTGGCCAGCATCAGCTGACGGTTACGTGATTCAAAGCGTAACTCCAGCATGGCTACGCCAAATGCAGTCACCAGTACCAGACAACTAATCAGGATGACTGAAAATAGCAAGTCATAGTGGGAATGACTGATCTGGCTCAATGGATGGGCATTTTCATAAAAACTGAGTGCCGCCATTCCCGTATAATGCATCCCGACAATGGTCAACGTGAGCATACTTGCGACCACGAGCTTCATCCGGATCGTACTTTGCACTGCCTGTCGATATTTGAATGCCACCCAGAAACTGAGTCCAGCCCCACTTGTCGCAATCAGAATCGAACAGATCATTAATAAAGGGTGATAGGCAGTCACATGATTTTTAACATTCAGGCCCAGCATGCCCACATAGTGCATTCCTGACATACCCAGCCCCATCAGGACAGCCCCTAGAATCAGACGGGCACAAGGCAAAGTTTTACGGGTGGTGAGCCAGATGGCAAAGGTTGCTCCCACAAAGCCAATCACATAAGAACTTAAGGTGAGTGCAGTATCGATATCATAAGCATCAGGAAAATGAGCTGCCGTCATGCCGACATAATGCATTCCCCAGATTGCTAGCCCCAGCAAGCCACCGCTGAACAGTAAAATAAGGGTTTTCAACCTTAGCGATACATTACGAAATAGCATCTGCTCAAGCGTAAGCGTCAAATAGCAGGCAATAAATGCCACAGCCATCGATCCAATGAGCAGACTGACATCATGATGAGCATGAATCATATAAAATGTTCCATCTGGGCGATCATTTTTATTTTATTGCGCAGCTGTATTCGCACGATTCCCCGCTAAATTTACGCCCTATAAAAAATAAAATACTCTTTTCAGAGTTCATCCCGACTGCTTCAAACTTGAAGCTATATACAAAATTTATTGCAATATTTTTATCTCTTCAGTAGCTGGAGTGAAGTTTAAAATTGCCCTGAATCGATAAAATAAAAATTCAGCTTATATATTAGAAGTCTTTGAGATTTTATCAATTGATTAAATTTAATATTCCAGCTTTTTTATTCGACATAAATCACAAATTTTTCTTTTTTATTTAGTTACATAGCACTTTATATTTAATTGATATTGCATTTTATTTGCACAAAAAAACAGCCTATCGAAATAGGCTGTTTTTAGAACTTATATTACTTTATGTTAAAGTTACTGTTTTGACTGTACTTGAGCATAGTCAGCCAAGACATGTGCGGCTTCCAGCACAAAAGCTTCTTCTTCCGGTAATGCCGGACGCTCTTTGGTTTTCATTTTCGCCCGGGCTTCAACCATGGCATCCAGAGATGCCTGATAACTTTCCCAGTTTGGATAAGGTTTCAGGCCGGTTGCAGCACGGCGGGCATTTTCAGCTTCTAAAGCTTTACGCTCGATATCCAGCAACTCAGCTTTACGCTGTTCCAGATCCAGAACTACACGTTTTTGGTCTTCGACTTTTTTCATAGCCGCTGTACGCTGTTCCAGATACTTGAATTGAGGATTCTGAGCGACACGCTGTTGAGATAACTTGGCCAGTTCCGGTACATATTTTTGTACCACACCTTCACGTTTAAATGGTGCAGTTGGAATCGTATCCCACTCTAGGGCATTTTTAGCCTTACGTTCACCAAACTCTTCGTTATAGATATCGACCAGCTTGATATCCGGAATCACGCCCTTGTTTTGGGTACTACCCCCCGTCACACGGTAGAACTTACGCTGAGTCAGTGTTGCCTGACCATGTGCCAAGCTATCCAGCTGAACCTGCGCAGTTCCTTTACCTGTTGTGGTACTACCAATCACGATGCCACGTTCATAATCCTGAATTGCTGCTGAATAAATTTCACTTGCAGATGCAGAAGCCAGGTTCACCATTACTGCCAATGGACCGGCATAAGTTTGTGCACCACCATCATCATCTTCAAAGACGCTGACATTACCGTTACCATCACGAATCTGAACCACAGGACCTGACTTGATCACCTGTCCCAGCATACGTGCCACTTCTTCAAGTGAACCACCCGGGTTATTGCGCAAGTCTACAATAATACCGGCAACATTCTTCGCAGCCAGCTCTTTCAGGGCCTTATTGGTATCTTCTGATACGGAACGGTAGTCGGTACCCGCACGACGGGCACGATAGTTCAGATAGAAAGATGGAATTTCAATCACACCATATTGATATTTTTTACCATCACGCTGGATTTCAACGGTACGGGTTCTAACCCCGGCATCTTCTTCCTGAATCACATCACGTACAAGACTAACATTACGCGCCTGTCCCATGGTCGCACCCGGGCCTAATAACTTCAGCGTTACTTTGGTGCCGCGCTTACCACGAATCAGGCCAACAATTTCATTGCTCGGCCAGCCGATTACATCAACCATCTGTTCGCCGTCTTGAGCAACGCCAACAATACGGTCACCTGATTTTACCTGTCCTGATTTGCTGGCAGGCCCACCTTCTACAATGGTTTCAATCTTGGTGTAATCTTCATTACCACGTTCCGGACGAATCGACACCCCAATCCCTTCCAGCTGCAATGTAGTCTGACGGTTCAGCTCCATCGCATCTACAGGCGGGAAATAATTACTGTGCGGATCATAAGTCAGCATCATCGCATTCAGGGTTTTGTCCAGCACATCATCACTCTTGATCCGGCTGAGACGCTCTAACTGACGGGTATAACGCTTAGTCAGAGTTTGAGCAGGCGTTAAATCTTCCGGCCCAGTCAGATCCTGGCCATTTGCCAGTTCTGGATTGGCTTTGAGTGCATTCTGCTTAGCTTGCTCTTCTTCCTTACTGATCGTCAGGTTAATCAGCTGAGAAACCAGCATTTTTGACCAGTGAGCACGTTGTTCAGCCTGAGTTTTAAAGAATGGCGCTTTTTCGCGATCCGTTTCAATATATACATTCTTCTGATTCAGGTTTTGCGGTTTTTTCAGTTCTTCCAGCATAAAGGTATAGAACTGGGCTAAACGCTCACGATACTGCGCATGAATTTCATAAGGGCCAGACAAATTGCCGGCTTTCAGATTGGCACCGAAAGTAGCGCCATAGCGTTTTTTATAATCTTCTATTTCAGATGCCAGAAAAAGACTGTGATCTGCATCCAGACTATCAATATAAAAATCAAAGATACGCTGTGAAGTCTGAGCATCCAGACGCATATTCAAATAATGTTGGCGATCAACGAGAGTTGCCAGTTGTCGGGATACCAATGCCTGTTCTTGAGAAGGTTGAAGCACTGCTTTGCTGACTACTTCTTTACCATCAGCTGCAATTGCATCATTCACCACATGGGTAAAAAATAATCCGCCTGTCGCAATCGCAACTGCACAAGCTATTGTTTGAAATTTCATAAATAATTCGTACTTCCTTGGCCTCAAGACCAATTTGACCGTGTTGCTTTTCGAGCAGAACTTAAAGTATTCAGCATCTTAAACAACTTAATATGTTTATGTCGTGTAGTTTTATCATATTCTGTGCTGACAAAGTGTAGCAAATCATTGCAGAATTCAGGTATTGTTTTCCCCGAAAATTCTAAAATGGATTCCGCATATGATTGGCGCATTGATGCTCGACATCGCAGGCACTACCCTTACTCAAGAAGATATTGAACTCTTGGGTGCACCACAAGTCGGTGGTGTGATTTTATTCGGTCGCAATATTGAATCTCCTGCCCAAGTCCGCGCTTTGACTGATCATATGCGTCAGGTCCGTCCAGATATTCTGATTGCGGTGGATCAGGAAGGTGGCCGGGTACAGCGCCTGAAACAGGGCTTTACCCTGCTGCCTGCCATGGGCAAATTTGGTGAGCTTTATCAGACGGATCGTGAAAAAGCGCTGGAACTGGCCGAGAAATGTGGCTGGTTGATGGCGACTGAAGTACTGGCTGTCGGAATTGACTTCAGTTTTGCGCCTATACTGGATCTGAATGATATTAGTGATGTGATTGGCGACCGTAGCTTTGCCAGAAATATTCAGGATATTATTCCACTAGCTAGTGCTTTTCTGAAAGGTATGAAGCGTGCTGGCATGGCTTCGACCGGTAAGCATTTCCCGGGACATGGTTCGGTTAAGGCCGATTCGCATGTGACCGCTGCCATTGATATGCGCAGCTATGAAGAAATCCAGCAAAAGGATATGCAGACTTTTATCCAGTTACAATCCCAACTGGATGCGCTTATGCCTGCCCATGTTATCTATAGTCAGGTTGATCCAAATCCAGCCGGTTTTTCAGAATTCTGGATTCAGAAAGTGTTACGTCAAGAACTTGGATTCGACGGCGTACTGTTCTCGGATGATTTAAGCATGCAGGCTGCCTGTGTGGCTGGTGGTGCCGATGCCCGTATTCAGGCGGCATTGAAAGCAGGTTGTGATATGGGGTTAGTCTGCAATGATCGCGCAGCACAGTGTATCGCACTTGAAGGCATTCAGGAGCTACCGCTGCCAAATCAGCAGCGTCTGGAACGCATGCGCGGAAAAATTGCAGAGATTCAGATCGGCACTGAACTGAATCTTGGAGATGAGTGGTGCCAGATCCGTGATGAAATCAGCCAGTTTAGAGATCAGGTTCTGTAATTTTTAAATGATCTGAATACGACAAAGGAACACGACAAGGTGTTCCTTTTTTATTATCATGTTGAAAAGACTGCTATATTGATGAGCAGCATTGAATTAAAACAACAATAAGGTCAGGACGACATGACAGAATCTCTTTCACAACACCGCCATATTTCTTTTACTGCACATTATACTGGCTATATCTGGTACAAAATGGGGATTTCACATCCGGTATTTGCCACCTCTAAAGGTAAATTCCTTGCCAAACTGGTTCATCCATTGGAGTCATGGGCTGAGCGTCATGTAGGTGGCAGTATGCGCACCACCCTGAAACAGCGTCATCAAATGATTGACGAACACTTAGGTCAGTTAATTAGTGAATATCCTCAATTACAGGTACTGGAAATTGCCAGTGGCTTATCCCCACGCAGCTGGAATTTTAGACAGAAATTTCCCGGGATTAATTATCGGGAATTGGATCTGCCCGATATGGCCAAGATCAAAACTAATGCTTTGCAGCAGATTGATCAGGATGCCCCGGAAGTATTGAGCGGCGATATTTTTAGTGCAGAACTGGCGAATATTTTTAAAGTCTTTGACCCGCAGCAGCCTTTAGTCATTATTAATGAAGGCCTGATCAATTACTTTGATCAAAAAATGCTGTTTACCTTGCTCAAAGGTATTAACGAATATGGTCAAGGTTTCAGTGAAGTGCATTATCTCAGTGATATTTACCCTGAACCGGTCAAAAACAGACTGGCAAGCTTTATCTGGGCCTGTAGTCGTCTGCTAAAATTTATCTCACGCAGTGCATTCACCTTTCATTTTAAATCGCCCCAAGAACTACAGCAGTTTTTTCAGCAAGCTGGGTTTATGCGGGTGGAGGTCGAACAGCCACAACGTTATTTTGCAGAACCTCGACAGCAGAGTCCTCATTATGAACAGGATGAACATTTGGGCGATTTAGTCTGGATGATTCATGCGGTGAAAAAAAACAGCGTTTAATTACGCTGTTTTTTTATGAATTCTATTGTTTTAGATGACTGCATCGAATACTTCAGCCTGTTGAATTGCTTTCTCTTTCTGGACAAACCGTAATAAACGCTCTGCTACATCAAAACTGCCATGCTTGAACAAAGCACGTAACTGAGTGCCATCATGCTCGAAGATTAAACATTCGATCTTAAACTCCCCTTCTTCATCTTCCAAATGTAAAGCCAGATCACGTGGATATGCGGCTGCCTGATCGGTTAATCCAGGTTCCAATTCCAGCAACACCCCAAAGAAATTCATATCGATAATTTCTGCCTTGAATACCAGATCAGAATGACGATGACTTAAATAACGCTGTGGATCCTGAACCGTAATCCGCTCTTCCCCACGTCGTTCGATCTGCTGCATCTGTTCACGGGTGAACGGGATAATACCTTCGAGTTGATCAACCGGCTCATCACGCAGGAAAGTTGCAAATAGATGCATGGTTTCTTTACGGCGCTGTAACTGAGGCACATGATCTGCAGAAGCAATCTGCACATACTGCATATTTGGACATTGCAGGGCAAAATTGGCATTTTCATGCGGCAAGGTAAAGCTGTCATACTGCCCGCAAGCCACCAAAACTTTGCATTGAGGAATCGGTACATTGGTCAGTCTTAAAAGACGGTTACAGTTGATGTCATAGCGGTCCTGTTCTGTCGCTGTAAACTCGGACATCTGCTTAAAGAACAGCCGTTTTGCTGTTGGTGACATGCGGGTTTCCTTTAAACGTGCATGATTGACCAGATACAGAATCACCGCTTGGCCAAATTCGTCCATGCGCTGTTCTTTCATTAAATGTAGAGATTCTTCCAGCAGCATGCGCCAGCTTTTGCGGGTTTTCTGCATTACACCCATCAAAATCATACGGTCTACCAGTTCAGGACGCTGATCTGCCAGGCAGGAAGCCACCACTGAACCTAAAGACATTCCCAGAATAGCCACCTTAGGCAGTTGCATCTGCTCCAGCCATTGGCCTAGCATCGCTGCCAGATCTTCCAGTTCAAGTGTTCCTGCAGATAAGCCGGTATCAACGTTAGTAATTTGCTGGTTGGCCCCCATGGAAGGTAAATCAATTAAAATAATAGGTCCCGCATCAAATAACTGTTCTACACAATATTTGTAAGAATTAAAGTTCTGAAAAGCTCCCCCAATAATCACCATTGGGCGCATATGCAAAGTATCAGGACGCGCAATGGCCATATACTCGATTTTCCAGCCATCGATCCATGTCGTACGTGCTGGTTGCTTGAAACTGTGCTTATCATAAAGATCAAAAAAACCGTAATGGCTATGTTGGTCCAATGCCTGGGCATCCATCTGGATAATGGAATTCATATTCCTTTCCTCCGTCCTTGCCTTATTTTTATTGTGCAAGTCATTATTTACAGATCTTATGCTTCAGGATTATTCCGATTATCCTGAACACGCATCCTGCGCTGTAGTAATTATATCAATGACATCTATGTCGCTACATTTCATTCTATACAGAGCGGCTTTTCACAAGCAACTGATTCGACAACCACTTATCTGCTTTTAAAGATAAAACAATTTCAAAATGTTTAGAAACAGTGAAAAGCTTATGATTTTTAAGTGATGGGCTTCATTGTCCGGCATCAGACTGTTAATATCAAAGTGAAATTTCTAAGTGATTGAACCGCTATGCAAGAGTCTATTGAACAATATATGCAAACGGTAGGACAGCAGGCACGCCAGGCTTCTCGCATTTTGGCTCGTGCGTCTACCCAAACTAAAAACAGCGCATTGTCAGCAATTTATACCGCTTTAGAAAACAGTCAAGCTGCTATTCTGGCTGCTAACCAGATTGATATGAATAAAGCTCACCAGAACAATCTGGATAGTGCCCTGCTTGATCGCTTAGAACTCAACCCCGCACGCTTTAAAGGTATGTTACAGGGCCTGAAAGATGTGATCAGCCTGAAAGATCCAATTGGTGAAATCACTGATATGGCTTACCGTCCTACAGGGATTCAGCTTGGCAAGATGCGTGTGCCTTTGGGCGTAGTGGGCATGATTTATGAATCACGTCCGAATGTAACTCTGGAAGCTGCTTCACTGGCATTAAAATCTGGAAATGCGATTATTCTGCGTGGCGGTTCAGAAGCTCTGGAATCTAACCAGGCCATTGCAACTGCCATCCAGCATGGCTTAAAAGTGGCAAGTTTACCTGAAGCATCAGTTCAGGTGATTAATACGACTGACCGTGCTGCAGTTGGCCAGCTGATTACTCTGACTGAATATGTCGATGTGATCGTACCGCGTGGTGGTAAAGGCTTAATTGAACGCATTACTGAAGAGGCACGTGTGCCTGTGATTAAACATCTGGACGGGAATTGCCATGTCTATGTCGAAGCACAGGCTGATCTGCTCAAAGCCCTGCCAATTGCTTTAAATGCCAAAACCCATCGTTATGGCGTATGTAATGCCATGGAAACTTTGCTGGTTGATGAGAAAGTGGCTGAAGATTTCCTGCCTCGAATTGCTGAGCTGTATCAGGAAAAACAGGTGGAACTTCGTGGTTGTCGTGAAACCCAGCGTATCTTGGGCAATCAGGTAGTCGCAGCGACAGAAGAAGACTGGTACACCGAATATCTGGGTCCGATTCTGGCAGTTAAAATCGTATCGGGTGTTGAGGAAGCCATTGAACATATCAATAAATATGGCTCGCATCATACTGATTCAATTATTACTGAGAATTACAGCATCGCTCGTGAATTTTTAGCTGGTGTAGATTCGAGTTCAGTAATGATCAATGCCTCTACCCGCTTTGCCGATGGTTTTGAATATGGCTTAGGGGCGGAAATCGGTATTTCGACGGATAAGATTCATGCCCGCGGCCCGGTTGGCCTAGAAGGCCTGACTTCTCAGAAATGGGTAGTCTTCGGTGATGGTCAGATTCGCCAGTAAATAGATAATAAAATCAGCCTTGTTCGCAAGGCTGATTTTTTATGCATTAGATGAATAAAAGATATGTTCAAGTAAATATGCAGCCTTTATAAAATTGCATATAATTTCTTCATATCCATACCTAAAAGGTAGAATAAATAAACATTATTTTTAAGAAATATAAGTTACAGTTTAATAGATCATTTTTTAGCAGTATTTTATTTATAAATGAAAACTATGAACTGATAAATTTTAATTATTATTGTCGCTATGGTCGATAATGCTTAAGTCTAATCGGCTAAAGTCTATCTAGGACAGTAAAAAAACCCATGTTAAAACATGATCACAGACCTATCTTGTGTCGCTTTTGCCAGCAGACAGGTCAACGAAATGGATGAGAATTTTAATTAGAATCGGGTAAACAATCGTGTCTAAATCAGTATTAGTTATTAATTGTGGCTCTTCTTCAATCAAGTTTGCCCTATTGCTTGAAGAACAGAATTTCCGTATTCACGGCTTAGCTGAAAACTTAGGCACAGAAAATGCCCGTATTAAAGGTGTGACTGTCGGTAATGAACCCGTCGATATTCATATTCCTTTTGCAGATCATAAAAAAGCGTTAGAAGTAGGTTTAGAGCGTCTGGCAAACTATAAGCCGGATGCGATCGGTCACCGTGTGGTACATGGTGGCAGTCTGACCAAAGCTGAACTGATTACTGACGAGATTATTGAAAAAATTCGCGAAGCAACTCCACTTGCGCCTTTACACAACCCGGCTCACCTGATCGGGATCGAAGCGACTAAACGTTTATTCCCAGACTTGCCACAAGTCGCAGTATTTGATACTGCTTTCCATCAAACCATGCCGGCACATGCTTACCGTTATGCGCTGCCTAAATTCCTTTATACTGAATATGGCGTACGTCGTTATGGTTTCCATGGTACCAGCCATGCTTATGTGTCCGATCGCGGTTCTGAACTGGCTGGTAGCTTTAAGCAAGGTGGCTGGTTAACAGCACATCTCGGTAATGGTAGTTCGACCTGTGCGGTATGGAATGGCCAAAGTGTAGATACCTCAATGGGTCTGACGCCACTTGAAGGTGTGGTGATGGGGACCCGTAGTGGTGATGTCGATCCAAGTTTGCATAGCTTCCTGGCTGCAAACCTAGGCTGGGATGTATATAAAATTGACAAGATGCTCAACAAAGAAAGTGGCTTGCTTGGTTTGTCTGACAACCTGTCTAATGACATGCGTACCCTGATTGAAGCCTCAGAACAAGGTAGTGAAGATGCGACTCTTGCGATTGAAGTATTCTGCTACCGTCTGGCGAAATCTTTAGCTGCTTTAAGCTGTGGTCTGCCACGTATTGATGGTCTGTTCTTTACCGGTGGTATTGGTGAAAACTCGGCGTATATCCGTGAAAAAACCATGGCTTATTTACCACATTTCGGTTTCAACCTGGATAAAGACGCTAATAGCAGTTTGAAACGCGGTACAGAAGGTCGGATCGATAACGGTACAGGCCCACAAATCTGGGTAGTTCCGACTGATGAAGAAGGCCGAATCGCGAAAGAAACTCATTCTGTGGTAGAGAATGAAGTGGAGCAAGCCACTGCAAAAAAGTCTGAACCTGAAGCTGCGCTTGCATAAGCAAGCCCGGTTCCCTTTTACCTAATTTCTATTATTGCGCGACTGATATTACTATGAAAACGATTTTATTGGTGCCGACCGGGGAAGGCGTCGGCTTAACTTCAGCCTGTTTAGGTTTGGTATATGCTTTAGAATGCCAAGGGGTAAAAGCAGGTTTTGTGAAACCTTTTTCACAGGAAAAAAGTCAGGAAACAGATCGCACTACAGCACTCTATCGTCATTTATCCCAAAGTGAAACCGTTGAACCGATTGCTTATGAAAGTCTGATTCAGCGCTTTAATCTGGGTGAAACAGATGAATTGCTTGAAGATGCAGTACGCCTGCATCGTGAGATTGCCAAAAATCACGACCTGATTATTGTTGAAGGTTTGGTACCAAATAGCCGCGATACCTTTGCGCCAAGCTTTAATGCGGCATTGGCGCAGGCACTCGATGCCAAAGTCATCATTGTCAGCAATGCTGATATCAACCAGCCTGAAGTGGCGGCTGAAAAAGTTGAAAGCCAATTACGTTATCTGGGTGGATCCTCTTCTACCCGTATGGCTGGCGTATTGTTTATGCGCACCAAAGGCCTACCGGAAGATTCTGCACAGATCCCGGTGACTATTGATCCTGGTTTACGCCTGATTAGTGATACCAACAAATTTATAGCAGCTATTCAGAAAACTCATGCCCATATTGGGTCTGAAAAGCTTCCAGTCATTGGTCTGGTTCCATTCAGTAATACTTTAAGTGTGCCACGTATTTCTGACCTGGCAGCGCATATTTCAGCAGACTGGGTGAACTTGGGTGAAGCAAAACAGCGCCGTGTCTTACACAGCAGTTTAATTGCGTCCAACATTGAACATGAATTGCATAAATTTGTAGCTGGCGAACTGATTATTAGTGCATCAGACCGTATTGATGTCTTGCTGGCAAGTAGCTTAGCGAGCAGCAATGGCATTCCATTGGCAGGTCTGGTACTGACTGAACATTATGAGCCAAATTCGGCTGTACTGGAGTTCTGCCAGACAGCGATTAAACATGGTCTGCCTATTCTGCATACGCCACTTAGCACTTTTGAAACTGCCCAAAGTCTGGCCAATTTAAGCAATGAAATTCCATGTGATGATACTGAGCGTGCTGAACAGGTGACCCGTTTTGTATCCAGTCACTTAAATGAAGAATGGATCGCACAGCTAATCAATGGTTCTTATAAGCCACGTCTGTCGCCTTCTGCATTCCGTCATGAACTGGTACAAAAATCGATTGCTGCGAAAAAACGTATTGTGCTTCCGGAAGGTGATGAACCACGTACCATTCAGGCAGCTGCGATCTGTCAATCTCGCGGGATTGCACACTGTATCTTATTGGCAAAACCGGAAGAAGTGGTGGAAGTTGCCAAAGCACGCAATATTGAATTACCGCACGATCTTGAGATTATTGATCCAGACCTGATTCGCGAGAATTATGTGGAAAAAATGGTTGAACTGCGTAAAGGCAAAATCAATGAATTGCAGGCGCGTGAACAGCTACAGGATACTGTCGTACTCGGCACCATGATGCTGGCACTTGATCAAGTGGATGGTCTGGTTTCTGGTGCAGTACATACGACTGCCAATACCGTTCGTCCTGCTTTCCAGTTGATCAAGACAGCGCCTGAATATTCACTGGTTTCTTCTGTGTTCTTTATGCTGCTGCCAGATGAGGTCTATGTTTATGGTGACTGTGCGATTAATCCAGATCCGGATGCTGAACAACTGGCTGAAATTGCAATTCAGTCTGCTGACTCTGCAAAAGCCTTTGGCATTGATCCACGTATTGCCATGATTTCTTACTCTACCGGGACTTCAGGTACCGGTGCAGATGTGGAAAAAGTCGCGGAAGCTACACGCATTGCCAAAGAACGTCGTCCTGATCTGTTGATTGATGGTCCACTGCAATACGATGCCGCTTCAGTTGAAAGTGTAGGGCGTCAGAAAGCACCAGATTCACAAGTCGCTGGTCGTGCCAATGTGTTTATCTTCCCTGATCTAAATACTGGTAACACCACTTATAAAGCGGTACAACGTGCGGCAAATGTCGTGAGTGTCGGTCCGATGCTGCAAGGCTTGAACAAGCCGGTGAATGACCTGTCACGTGGTGCGCTGGTCGATGACATTGTATTTACTATAGCCTTAACTGCGATTCAGGCAGATCAGCAAGCTAGTTAATTTTCTTTACTTACTCCACAACCATCCGGTCAAAAGATCGGGTGGTTTTTTTATTGATCTATTTATAAGTTTTCTCAGTAATCATTAGGCGTTCTATCATCTACAGATCGTCTAGCTCAAAAAATTATGCAGGTTCGTAATCCGCGCTATGAGTAAATAAAACTAAAATAAAAAGATTGATGATACAAAATAAATGCCAGCCGAACAGGCTGGCATTTACCACTTTAACAGATCAGAGTGCCTATTTAAGCTTGCATCCAGTTTGACTATTTAAGCCAAACCAGAACAAGTCAGGCAACGATCATGCTTATACCGTGGTCCATTCTTTGTGCACATCTTCTGCTGTTTTATTCAAGATCACGCTGTCATCTTTCACTTCGCTTACCCAGCTGACCGGAATCAGATGATGCTCATTATTCTCGTCATCACTTCTTGTCAATTTAATCTTGTCCTGACCTTCTAAATGATCCACTTTACCAACTTGAGTACCATCTGAAGCAATTACTGAAGCATGTTCTTTGATGTCATTTGTATTAAAGTTACTCATTCCAATTGCCCTATTTATAGAAGTTGAGAGACCTCAGTCTAAGCCCTAAAAAATTGGCTGTGTGTAAGGGTTTTCAGGCTTTGGGTTTTTCTGGGTTAATAATGTAATGAAGAAAAATAACTGTGTCACAGGCGTGTTGTGGCAAGGCCAAGATGATTGAAATATTGTTTTTTTATTAAGGTAATTTGAAGATTTGAAGATTTGAAGATTTGAAGATTTGAAGATTTGAAGATTTGAAGATTTGAAGATTTGAAGATTTGAAGATTTGAAGATTTGAAGATTTGAAGATTTGAAGATTTGAAGATTTGAAGATAGGCTAATTTTTTAGCTCTTAAAATGTAAAAAAGAAGATAAAGCTTAGGCTTGATCTTCTTTCTGGCCGTAGAACCAAGTAGCAGCGATATAAAGACTAAAAGCAATTACCATCAATACACTAGTCAGGGTCATAAAGAAAACTCATCATTCATTTGATAAGCGCATTATGTAAAAGTTTTATGACAGTTATATGACAATGATGAAATTTTCATAATTTTAATTAATTAATAAAAATCATATATTTAGAATATATTTAATTATATTCCAATAAATTTTAAGCTGAAATATGACAGTAAATATGACAAAAACCTGTCATTTTTAACCAATCTTTCAGCCAAAGTAATTTTCCTTATTGCTTAAACTATAAACTTTTGGCCAATGTCCCTGCAAAACGCCCACAACCGGATTCATTTGTCTTATAATTTAGCCCGCTAGCTAACAGCCCGCTCAAGAGATATTTGTATGACAACTATTATCAAGCAAGATGACTTGATCACATCGGTTAAAGATGCGCTTCAGTTCATTTCTTACTATCATCCACAAGACTTTATCCAAGCGATGAGCCGTGCGTACGACCGTGAAGAGAACAAAGCTGCGAAAGATGCGATCGCGCAAATCTTAATTAACTCACGCATGTGTGCAGAAGGCCACCGCCCTATCTGCCAGGATACTGGTATCGTCAACGTATTTGTTGAAGTGGGCATGGACGTTAAATTTGATTTAACCATGAGCCTGGACGATGCGATCAACGAAGGTGTACGTCAAGGTTATCTTGAAAACTCTAACGTACTTCGTGCATCTGTACTGGCTGACCCTGCTTTTGGCCGTAAGAACACCAAAGACAACACGCCTGCTGTGATCTATCACAAACTTGTTCCAGGTAACAAAGTAGACATCACTGTTGCTGCTAAGGGTGGCGGTTCAGAAAACAAATCTAAACTGGCAATGTTGAACCCGTCTGACTCAATCGTGGACTGGGTATTAAAAACTGTTCCAACTATGGGTGCAGGCTGGTGTCCTCCTGGTATGCTGGGTATCGGTATTGGTGGTACTGCTGAAAAAGCCATGATGCTTGCAAAAGAAGCATTGATGGAAGAGATCAACATGGACGAATTGCTTCGTCGTGGCCCACAAAACAAACTTGAAGAACTTCGTATCGAAATCTTCGAGAAAGTAAACGCATTGGGCATTGGTGCTCAAGGTCTTGGTGGTTTAACCACTGTTCTAGACATCAAGATCAAAGATTACCCTTGTCACGCTGCGGGCAAACCAGTCGGCATGATCCCGAACTGTGCTGCAACCCGTCACGCACACTTCACACTTGATGGTTCAGGCGTTGCGCATATTCAAGCACCAAGCCTTGAAGACTACCCATCAGTCACTTGGGATTCTTCATCTTCTAAACGTGTTGACCTAGACAACATCACTCAAGAAGAAATGAACTCTTGGAAACCAGGTGATACGCTGCTTCTAAACGGTACAATCTATACTGGCCGTGATGCTGCACACAAACGTATGGTAGACATGCTGAACAACGGTGAAGAACTCCCTGTTGATCTAAAAGGCAAATTCATCTACTACGTAGGTCCTGTTGATCCAGTGGGTGACGAAGTTGTAGGTCCTGCAGGTCCAACAACTGCAACTCGTATGGATAAATTCACTCGTCAGGTATTAGAAGCAACTGGTCTTTATGGCATGATCGGTAAAGCGGACCGTGGTCCTGCTGCTGTTGAAGCAATTAAAGACAACAAAGCGACTTACCTCATGGCGGTTGGTGGTGCTGCATACCTCGTATCTAAAGCAATCCGTGAAGCTGAAGTGGTTGCCTTTGCTGACCTAGGCATGGAAGCGATCTACAAGTTTGTAGTGAAAGATATGCCTGTATCTGTAGCAGTTGACGTAAATGGTACATCTGTACACGCGACTGCTCCAAAAATCTGGCAAGCAAAAATTGGCAAAATTCCAGTAGTTGACGCTGCTGCGGGTTAATTTAAGCTATATAAAAAAGCACCCTTAATGGGTGCTTTTTTATTGGAATTTTAAAATTAATTACCAGGTTCTTGGATCCCAGAGTTTAAACGGTGTGGTTAACTGTACATCTGTAGATGGATCATATTCAGTTGCCTTAATTTTCTGAGCTTTCTTGCGGATTTTCCCAGTTTCCTGATCCTGTGCAAAAAAGTTAAAACTGTCCGATTTTAACTGGGTAAAAGCAATTTCATTGAGGCCCACACTGCTCGGCATCAGCATCAGAGGTCCCGGAACACTACGACGGGTGCTTAGATTTTCTTCATCATACTTAATAAAATAGGATTGACCCGCTTCTACGGTAAAGTCCAGATATTTAGGTTTCTGGAAGTGCAAAGCACCTAAAGGACGGCTGGTACTCAAACGATACGTGCCTGCAGGTAACTCAATCCAGTAATGATGATTATGCAATAAACTCGGAATACGATGCTGATTGATAAATAGGCTGGCAGCGACAATTTCCTGACGGTTCCATTTGGAATCCGGGCGGTATAAATAAACAATTGCTGCATCCTCATGCTGAGGTTTAACTGCCTGAAAATGATTGCCCTGTTTCTGGTTGACCCAGCCGCCAATTGTAAACATCCCCACCCGATGCTGTTCGACGAAGCCTGGTTTTTTTTCAAGATCAATATTTTTTAAAGTGCTGAGTGGCTGTGTAGGCTCAACTACGGCTTTTTTACCGTGACAACCCATCAGCGCCAAACTGCCGATGAGCACCATTGCGACTCCACGCATGCTTATCCCTCACTGCGTCTTTATTCTTGTATGCAAGTGCTTTGCGATATATTTTTATAGCTTTCGGCGTCCACGCCTAGATGTTGAGATTAGCATCTGCTTTTATCTTTTGGAAATAAAAAACGTGCGAAAACACGGGGTTTTCGCACGTTTCTGACGAATAGCAATCAAGCAGATTTGCTATTCACCACCTTTAAATCAACTTTTGCCGCTGTTTCTGGCTCGTCATGTGGTTGACGTTCAGCACGAAATTCTGGTGCAGCTTCACCATTAATGACAGCTTCATTCACCACCACGGTGCCTACATCGCTACGACTCGGCAGGTCATACATGGTTTCTAGCAATGAATTTTCCAGAATTGAACGCAGGCCACGCGCACCAGTATTACGTTCCAGTGCTTTTTTCGCAACGGCACGTAGTGCTGAATCTTCAAAGACCAAGTCCACATTTTCCATCTCAAACAAATGTTTATATTGACGAGTTAATGCATTCTTCGGCTCAGTCAGAATCTGCATTAAAGCTTCTTCATCGAGCTCATCCAAAGTCGCAATCACGGGTAAACGACCAATGAATTCTGGAATCAGACCAAATTTCACTAAGTCAGTCGCTTCGACCTGACGGAACAATTCAGACAACTTTTTGCTTTCGTCTTTATTACGGACTTCTGCAGTAAAGCCAATACCACCTTTCTCCTGACGCTGCTGTACGATTTTCTCAAGACCTGAGAATGCACCGCCACAGATGAACAGGATATTCGAGGTATCAATCTGAATGAATTCCTGCTGCGGGTGCTTACGACCACCTTGTGGTGGAATTGAAGCAACCGTACCTTCGATCATTTTCAGCAAGGCTTGCTGTACGCCTTCACCTGATACATCACGAGTAATGGATGGGTTTTCAGATTTACGGGTAATCTTGTCGATTTCATCGATATAGATAATGCCCTTTTGCGCTTTTTCGACATCGTAATCAGCTTTTTGCAAAAGCTTTTGTACAATGTTTTCAACATCTTCACCCACATAACCCGCTTCAGTTAGGGTTGTTGCATCTGCCATGGCAAATGGAACGTCCAGAAGACGGGCAAGGGTTTGTGCCAGCAAGGTTTTACCTGAACCGGTCGGACCGACCAGCAGGATATTACTTTTGGCAATTTCAACGGAATCATCTGCTTTCTTACCATTGGTCTGTACTTTCAGACGTTTATAATGGTTGTATACGGCCACAGATAATGTCTTTTTCGCTACGTCCTGACCAATCACATATTGATCGAGCGCCGCACGGATTTCATGCGGTTTCGGTAAAGGACGGTTCGCCCAGTCATTGGTTTCGACCTGTTGACTGGTTTGAACCAAATCTAAGCATACGTCCACACATTCATTACAAATGTATGCGTCCTCGCCTGCAATCAGCTTTCCGACTTCAGACTGCGTTTTACCGCAAAATGAACAATGCTTTTGTCCTTGAGGATGTTCGGACATATTTACTCCAATATCTCAATCTCTAAAACTTATGGACGTTTCGTTAGAACTTCATCCACAAGACCGTATTCTTTCGCTTGCTGAGCAGTCATGAAGTTGTCACGGTCTGTATCGCGTGCCACTTTTTCATAGTCCTGACCGCTATGTTCAGCCATTAAACGGTTTAAACGTTCTTTAATGAACAGAATTTCACGTGCGTGAATTTCAATATCTGATGCCTGGCCTTTGAAACCACCCAAAGGCTGGTGAATCATGACACGTGCATTTTCAAGGCAGTAACGTTTGCCTTTAGTTCCTGCATTGAGCAGGAATGCACCCATTGATGCTGCCTGACCCATACAGTAAGTCACAACATCCGGTTTAATAAACTGCATGGTATCGTAGATCGCCATGCCAGCAGTCACTGAACCACCCGGTGAGTTGATATATAAATGAATATCTTTATCTGGGTTCTCAGCTTCTAAAAACAACATTTGCGCAACGATCAGGTTGGCCATATTGTCTTCAACTTCACCTGTCAGAAAAATTACCCGCTCACGTAAAAGGCGTGAATAAATATCAAAAGAACGCTCACCACGAGAGGATTGTTCTACCACCATTGGCACTAAAGCGTTTTCAATCGTTGGAACATACATAGGTTTATTTATTCCTAAATTTTTGTGACTTAATCCATAATCACAATATGAGGGATAATCAATGAAATTGCAAAATAATCGCGAATAATTCCATCATATTTTTTGCATTAGTTTTGTGAAAATCAGATATGTCAAGAAATTACTAATATGAAAAAAGGCGCACGAAGCGCCTTTTTATGGAAAGCTTGAATTAGCCTTGTTGACGAGCTTGTTGCTCTTTCAATAAGTCTTCATAGCTTACAGTCGCATCAGTCACTTTAGCAGATGACAGAATGTGATCAACAACTTGATCTTCAAGTACAACTGCTTCGATTTGAGCACGTTGTTGCTTGTCATTTTTGAAGTATTCAATCACTTCGTTTGGATCTTCGTAAGAAGAAGCCATGTCTTCGATATAAGCTTCAACGCGCGCTTGATCTACTTCGATTTTCGCATCAGCAAGAATACGGCTTACCAATACGCCAAGTTTAACTGATTTCTCAGCTTGTTCTTTAAACAGGTCATCTGGAAGCATGCTTGAATCAAATGCTTTCGCGCCTTGAGCACCGAACTGTTGAGTGAACTGCTGGATCATTTGTTGACGTTGACGGTCAATTTCTTGAGCAACCATTGCAGATGGAAGTTCAACTTCGTTTGCAGCTACAAGTGCATCGAAAGTTGCGCCTTTAACCTGGTTACGCAGGCCGTTTTTCACTTCACGTTCCATGTTTTTACGAACGTCAGCTTTCAGTTTTTCAACGCCATCTTCTTCAGAAATACCGAAGATTTTCAGGAATTCAGCATCAATTTCTGGAAGTTTTTGTTTTTCAACAAGTTTCACATTGATTTTGAATTGAGCTTGTTTACCAGCAAGGTTTTCAGCTTGGTAATCTTCAGGGAAAGTAACATCGATCACTTTCTCTTCGCCTTTCTTCATACCGATGATGCCATCTTCGAAGCCAGGGATCATACGACCAGAACCTAAAACAAGTTTAAAGTCTTGCGCAGCGCCGCCTTCAAATTTTTCGCCATCAACAGTACCTTCGAAGTCGAAAGTTACTTGCATGTCTTTTTTAGCCATGCCTTTAGTTTCAGCCCAAGAAGCGCGTTGTTTTTGAAGATTTTCAATCATCTTCTCAACGTCTTTATCATTTACTTCAGACGCTTTACGTTCAACTTCCAGACCTTCGAATTTCACTTCAACTTCTGGATAAACTTCAACAGTCGCTTCATAAACTAAAGCATCATCTTTCATTTCAGTTTTTTCGATGTTTGGCATACCAACAGCGTTGATTTTTTCTTGTTGGATTGCTTCGAAAACTGTGTCACGAATGATGTCGTTGACAACTTCTTGGTAGATACCAGCGCCGTATTCACGACGAACTACGTTTACAGGTACTTTACCTGGACGGAAGCCGTTGATCTTCGCAGTTTTAGCAGTGCGTTTTAAACGAGCTTCAAATTGCTCATTAATACGGCTCGTCGGTACAGAAACATTTAAACGACGGGCAACGCCCGAAACCGCTTCAGAAGTTACTTGCATGGCTTCCTCTATATATTTGGTAATAACAGGTTTATAAAAATGTGCCACATTATATGACAACATTTGCAGATATACAAAACACAATACTTGAATCGTCTTTATTGATGCTGTAATAATCAAATTTATTCAGTCAAATTCATTTTTCTTTGATTAAATATCCCTTCCCTCAAATAAGAGTAGATATATTGATTACTCAAACTGGACAGATCATCTCATTCATCGGCATTTATGGATTTTTATAGGACTTTTAGTAAACTTTTCTTTATCTTTTCTTCAAAATTTTTAAACTCTAATAATCTCAATAAAAGTAACGATAATAATCTATTAATCAGATCTATTTTAAATACATTAACTTAGAAACATTTTGATACACTATCACATTGATCAAACCAATTAATACAATCCTTAAAATCGTCATTTCCTATCGGCAAGTAATTCTTAATTTAAATAAGAATTATTATTATTCGCATACATAAATTTTAAGCTTTTTTTCGGGTTCCCACATGTCGTTTATCAAATCACGTAAAAAACTCGTTTCATCGGCGATTGCCTCTTCCCTCTCGATTGTAACCGTAAATGCTGTGGCTGATGAAAATGTGGTCAAGCTCGAAACTATTCATCAAGAAGTTAAAGCTGAACAGACACCAAGTTTAAAAGTAGATAATTCCGCAAATAAGAAATTTGTTGCACCTTTACTGGATACACCTAAATCTGTATCAGTCATTTCTAAGCAACTGATTGAAGACACTCAAGTCACTACACTTTCTGATGCTTTACGTACTGTACCTGGTATTACTTTGGGTGCGGGTGAAGGTGGCAACCCGAATGGCGATCGTCCATTTATTCGTGGTTATAACTCTGAAAGCTCAATGTATGTAGATGGAGTTCGTAGCGCGACTTCACAAAACCGTGAAATGTTTGCGGTCGAACAGGTTGAAGTGACCAAAGGCTCTTCTTCTGCAATGGGCGGTGCCGGTACGACTGGCGGTAGCATCAACATGATCTCTAAGGTTGCTAAAGCTGGTGATTCTTTAGAAGGTTCCATTGCACAAGGTACCGATAATTACCAGCGCATCACTTTAGATGGCAACAAAGATTTCGGTAATGGCATTGCAGCGCGTATTGCTGTGATGGGTCATCAAAATGAAAAAGCTGGTCAGAAAGACGGCGCTGAATATAAACGTGTAGGTATTGCACCAAGTATCAGTTTTGGCCTGGATACTCCTACTCGTGGGACTTTAAGCTATTACTACTTAAAATCTGATGATACGCCTGATGCTGGTGTTCCATATAATTATGACAAAGATAAAAAAGCGACTGTCGGTAAACCTATCGATGTTAAACAAGGCATCTACTATGGTTTATTAAATCGTGATTTCCAGAAACAAGAAAATCAGATTGGTACACTTAAATTAGAACATGATCTGACTGATGATTTGACTTTGAGTAATACTGCTATTTATAGCAAGTCAAAAAATGATTATCTATGGACGCAGCCTGATGACTCAAAAGGTAACGTACTCAATGATAAAGTATGGCGTCGTATTAACTCACGGATTACAGATACAGAAACCTTTAGCGATCAACTTTCTTTAGCAGGTAAGTTTAATACCGGTGCTCTAAAGCATAGCTTTAATACAGGTGTTGAATACTCTAAACAAGAATCTGATAAAGGTAACTATTCAACCACCTACCCTGGCTACCCTGATAGCACGACAGGTGGATTTAACAGTGATTGTGCAAATAATGATGCATGGTGTACTTCTTTAACCAATCCAAACTCACGTGATCAATGGTTAGGTGCTCGTACAGCCAACAGAGCTACCACGACCACTACCACAGAAACAGCTTCTATTTATTTACTGGATAACATTGAACTCAATCCGCAATGGTTATTGGACTTAGGATTGCGTTGGGATGACTTTGATACCAAGCAAAAAACCAATGCTTCAGGTGAAACCATTTCAAGTGACGCTGATTTCTTCACTTACCAGGCAGGTCTTACTTTTAAACCGCGTGAAAATGGATCTATTTACACAAGCTTCGCTACTTCAGCCAACCCTGTAGGTGTTGACTCAGGTGATGGTTCAGAAGGTATTGCAGAAAATTATAGCAATCTCGATCCTGAAGAAAGCCGCACATTTGAAATTGGTACGAAATGGGATCTATTTAATGACAAATTGAATTTGACTGCTGCAATTTTCCGTACTGAAAAACAGAATGCTCGAGTTCAGTTAACACCGACTACTTATGCTAACGTTGGTGAAAGTAAGGTAGATGGCTTTGAGCTTGGTTTAAACGGTAATCTTACTGATAAATGGGCAGTCTCTGCGGGCTATACATACCTAGACAGTGAAGCTGTTGATAATGGAAAAAAATGTAGCGGTCGACCAACTGTATGTACAAATGAAGATAGTCCATACAATGGAAATAAAATGCCTAACGTTGCGAAAAACTCAGCCACACTTTGGACGACTTATGATCTAACCCCTGCGTTAACAATCGGTGCTGGTGCAGTTGCGATGGACAAAGTGTATGGTGACCTAGCGAATACTAAATATGTTCCAGGTTATGTACGCTATGATGCCATGGCACGTTATAACGTAAATCAAAATGTTGACCTGCAGTTAAATGTAAATAACTTATCTGATGAACGTTATTTCACTAAAGCTTATGCATCTCACTATGCAACTGAAGCAGAAGGCCGTAACGCAGTTCTTTCTCTGAACTTTAAATACTAAGTTTTAGCTTCTTCCCTCATCAAAAAATAGCCTCATTCGTGAGGCTATTTTTATTTTCTGAAAGATATAAAACTTTAAATCTAGATTTAGTTGTATTTATAAACCTTTTGATAAAAAGCTTTAAATAGAAAATAATTACATTTTTTAATCTTAGGTAAAAAACTGAAAAATAAGTTTATTTTGAAATTTTTCTTAATAGAAATCCCAGATTAAAGTTTGAATATTAAACAGTAATTTCATCCATAAATTCATAAGAATGATTTAATTAAATATTGTTAATGATAATTATTATCACTACAATTCGCAAAATTGTTAAAGGCCATAACAATAACTCCATAATTGCTGCTATTTGATGAACTCGAGCATATCAAGGTGGTAAGGGAAATATTATTCAATTCAGGAATTCTGTCACATGGCGCATATCAAAAGCCGAAAACATCATTACAAGACTTCATTGGTCGCACTTGCTGCAACTTTGCCACTGATCACTCATGCAGATAACATCACCAATGAAGGCGTTATTCAGCTTCCAGGAATTACAGTTAAGAATAAAACTGCAAATGAATATAAAATGGATCAATTAAGTTCTGCTAAATCTAGCCAAGCTTTAGTAGATACGCCTCAAACCGTTTCGATTATCAACAAGAACTTATTAAAAGAACAAGGTGCAACCACCCTGGTTGAAGCCTTACGTAATACGCCAGGAATTACCCTGCAACTCGGTGAGAATGGGAATACCAGTGCTGGCGATGCTTTCCAGATGCGCGGCTTTTCAACTCAAAGCTCGACCTATCTGGATGGTATTCGTGATCTGGGTGCTGTGAGTCGTGATGTATTTAATCTGGAGCAGGTGGAGGTTGTAAAAGGCCCGGCAGGTGCAGAGGGTGGACGTGGTACAGCATCCGGTTATGTAAATCTGGTCAGCAAGCTGCCTCATCTGGAAAACAGCCGTGAAGTGTCTGCAACCTATAACACGGCAGAACATACACGCCTTGCTACCGATATTAATCAGGCCATTAATGACAGCATCGCCATTCGCCTGAATGCGATGGGACAAGATGGCGGTGTGCAAGGACGCGATTATATCGAAAATCAAGGCTGGGCTATTGCTCCTTCCATCGCCTTTGGTCTGGATAGCGATACTCGTTTATATCTTTACTCACAACACATTCGTCAGCGTAATATCCCGGATGGCGGTATTCCGACTATTGGCATGAAAGGTTTCTGGAATGCTGACCCGCTGATTGCCAATGCAGCTAAAGTGGATCGTGAAAATTATTATGGTCACGCAGATGACCATGAAGATATTAATGCTGACATGTTTACAGCCAAAATCGAAAGTGACTGGGCTAAAAATCTGAAATTTACCAATATTACCCGCCTGGGCAATACCCAGATGCAGCGTACCTTGACGGGGATTAATACGATTTCAAGAAACGATTCTACTAATCCTCAAGACTGGACAGTCAGCCGTTCGCGACAAGGGGTGGATCAGGAAAATAAAATTCTAGCTAATCAGAGTACGATCAACTGGAATGTCAAAACTGGTTCAGTAGAACATGATATGGTCGCTGGCGTAGAGCTATTAAAAGAGCGGCAATATTCTAGAACGCTGGCAACACAAATGCCGGGACAACCAAGCAACAGTACACCACCCGCGAATCTATATCATCCTGATCGTTACCAGAATCTGCCGGATCCTGTTTATACGGGTGCTTATTCAGATGGTGAAACCCAGACGGCGGCAGTTTATCTTTTTGATACACTCAAGTTTGGTGAACGCTTCCAGTTAAACGGAGGTATCCGTGTCGACTATTATGATACCAATTACGATGCATTGGGTTACTCAACCGACAGTAATACCTTGGCAGTGACTGAAACTAGAACAGATTTAAAAGCACATGATACTTTATTCAGCTGGAAGCTTGGTGGTTTATATAAGCCCACAGCCTATAGCAGTGTCTATGCCTCTTATGCCAAGTCCCTGACACCTCCAGGTAGCAATAATTTTAGCCTTTCAACTACAGGAGCAAACAGCTCGGCTGCTGATCCTCAAGAAACCCATCATTATGAAATCGGGACCAAATGGGATTTACTGGAGGGTAACCTGGCTTTAAATGCTGCGGTATACCATACTGAAAATGAAAACCAGTTTACTCAAGACCCGATCACCCGCGAGTCTATTCAGGAAGGTAAAACTGTTGTTAAGGGAGTCGAGCTGGGTGCTGTCGGTAAAATTACCGATGCCTGGAATATTTCAGCTGGCGTAGCCCATATGAAAACCGAGCAAAAAGACCAGTTCAGTGTCAACTCCAACACGGGTGTAGTGACCCAGACCAATAGTGTACGTTGGTCACCTGAATGGACCGCTTCTTTATGGACGACCTATAACATTGCTGGTTTAAAACTGGGCTTGGGCGCACGTTATGTGGATGAGCAAAAACGTGTGATTACCGATAGTACTGCAGCAGCGAATATGCCAAGTATTCCAAGCTATGTGGTATTTGATGCTATGGCCGGTTATACCTTTAATGACCAAACTTCCTTAAACCTGAATGTTTATAATCTGGCAGATAAAGAGTACATCAGCACGCTGAATAATGGAGGTGGCCGTGTGATCTTAGGCCAACCACGTTCAGCAGCTTTAACCCTGAACTATAAATTTTAATTCAGCTTTTATCTCTATCTATCAATATCGTGTATTCTCTTGAATGCACGATATTTTCAATTGCAGGAATGCTTTTAAAATGATGTTACATATCCCGGCAGTATTAAGTAAAGCACAAGTTGCCGAACTGAGACAGCAATTGGATCGCTCAGAACACTGGATGAATGGGCAACTCAGTGCGGGGAGTCAGGCACAGAAAATCAAAAAGAACCTACAACTAGATTCTTCTTCTGTCTTGTATCAGCAGATTAGCCCTATCATTTTACAGGAGCTTAAAAGTCATCATTTAATTACCTCTGCTGCCCTACCGAAACATATCCTGCCGCCCCTGTTTAACTGCTATCAGGATTCTGGCACCTATGGCAATCATGTCGATAATGCCATTCATTACTCCCCTCTACTCGGACAGGCCATTCGTACCGATGTGTCACTGACTTTATTTTTATCTGAAATCGATGAATATGAAGGTGGCGAGCTGATCGTTGAAGACCAGTATGGTTGCCATGAAGTGAAACTGGACGCTGGTGATGTGATTGTTTATCCATCGACCAGCCTGCATCGGGTTGAACCAGTGACTCATGGCAAACGTATTGCTGCCGTGACCTGGATTCAAAGTATGATCCGTGAAGATGCCAAACGCAGCATGCTGTTTGATCTGGATATGACGATTATGAAGCTACGCCAGCAGATTGGCGATACTGAAGAAGTCCTGCAGCTCACCCATCATTATCACAACCTGATTCGTCAGTGGGGTGATTTATAATGTCACGTGAACCAATGGCGCCATTAACCCAGATCCCGGCCTACCTACAAACCATCGCTGATTATGAGGTCGAAGCAGAAAAACATCTCTCCAGCATGGTCTGGGATTATCTGCAGGGTGGCTCCATGGATGAAGTCAGTGTCCGGGACAATTTACAGCAATTTCAGGATATTCAGCTTCTGCCGCGTATGCTGAAAGATCTGACCCAAGGCAGTACTGAACTTGAAATGTTCGGACAAAAATTTCCGCATCCAATTTTTCTGGCACCGATTGGACATCAGCAGCAGTTTCATCCTGAAGCCGAAGCCGCTTCTGCCCTCGCCGCAGAAGTGATGGGTAGTAATATGATTCTCAGTACTTTTACGAATACTGACATGCGCGCATTGAAACAGGACAATCCACGCAAATGGTTTCAGCTTTACTGGCAAGGGAATCGGGAAAAATCTCTAGCTTTGGTCAAAATGGCTGAGGCACACCATTATACGGCGCTAGTGATTACGGTAGATTCACCACATACTGGCATCCGCGATCGTGAACGTCGTGCGTTTTTTCATTTACCGGAAGGCATGCAACATCCGCATACGCCTACGCATATTCCCTTACCAGAATTAAAGGAAGGTGATCATCCTGTCTTTAACGGACTAATGAAAATTGCCCCAACTTGGGAAGACATAGTCTGGATCGTACAGCAAACCCATTTACCCGTGATTCTAAAAGGAATCGTACATCCTCAGGATGCCCAGCAGGCGATTCAGCATGGGGTAAAAGGTCTGATTATTTCCAATCATGGCGGTCGTGTGCTGGATACCTGCATTTCTCCTCTCATTGCCTTGCAGCTGATTAAAAAGGTGGTGCCAGCAGATTTTCCTCTGCTCTATGATGGCGGCATCCGTCGTGGATCGGATGTATTCAAGGCAATTGCCCTAGGTGCTTCTGCTGTCCTGATTGGCCGTCCTTATATTTATGGTCTGGCGACTGCCGGAGCTTTGGGCGTAGCGCATGTGATCAAAATCCTGAAAGAAGAATTTGAGATTACCATGGCCTTAATGGGAACAGCGACCGTGGCAGATATTCAACCGAGCTGTCTATTTAGGGGAATTGATTAATTAGGATTTAATTGAAAATAAAAATGAAAAATAAATTAGTTAAATATCTTACCCTTAACTCCTTGAAGCGTCTTTAAAGGCAATTCAACATAGCTTTATCTATCAATAGCTATTATCAATAAAAACCAAATAAGATCCATATTTAATCAATCTATATTAAAAACATGGTTTTAATTCTCAGTTCGCACTCTAGTCTATCTATTTTTTAAATTGATTAAATTTTGTTCATTGCCAATATCAATGCAAGAAGGATAGCAACGATAACAATAATAATTATTATTTGCGAATCCAAACTTAAAAATAAAAAAGAATGATTATGAGCTATATAAAATCTCGTAAAAAAATAGTTTCTTCAGCCATCGTTTCTTCCCTTTCTTTTGCATCTGCACACACGATTGCACAGGAAAATGTGGTGCAGCTTGAGACCATTCATCAGGAAGTACAAGCTGAACCCGTGCCGGGTCTAAAAGTCGATCAGTCAGCCAATAGCAAGTTTGTTGCGCCACTCCTGGACACGCCAAAGTCTGTGGTCGTGATTCCCCAACAACTGATTGAAGATACGCAGGTTACGACCTTAGCTGATGCTTTGCGTACCGTACCAGGTATTACTTTAGGCGCAGGTGAAGGCGGCAATCCGAATGGGGACCGGCCTTTTATTCGAGGCTATAACTCGGAAAGTTCGATGTACGTCGATGGCGTGCGAAATTCGACTTCACAAAACCGGGAAATGTTTGCCATTGAGCAGGTCGAAGTTACCAAAGGTTCTGCTTCTGCCATGGGCGGTGCGGGCACTACGGGTGGCAGTATTAATATGATCTCCAAAGTGGCGAAAAAGGGAGATGCGCTGGAAGGCTCTGTTGCGGGTGGTACAGATATGTATGCACGTATCACTCTGGATGCTAACAAGGACTTCGGCAATGGCATGGCGGCTCGTATCGCGGTCATGGGCCACCAGAATGAAAAAGTGGGTCAACATGACGGTGCTGAATATAAACGTGCTGGTATTGCACCCAGCTTCAGTTTTGGCCTGGACAGCGCAACCCGTGGAACTTTAAGTTATTACTATTTGAAAACTGATGATATTCCAGACTCCGGCGTTCCCTATAATAATCCATTTGGAGCCACCAATGCCAATGTCGCTTTAAATGGTAATGGGAAACCAATTGATGTCAAAGCTGGTCAATACTATGGCTGGAAAGATCGTGATTTCCAGAAACAGGAAAACCAGATTGGTACTTTAAAATTAGAACATGATTTGAATGACAATCTAACCCTGAGTAATACGGCGGTCTTTAACCGCTCTAAAAATGACTACCTCTGGACCAACCCCGATGATTCACGCGGGAACTTCATTTTGAATGGCAATGTCTGGGCACGGGCCAATTCACGTATCGCAAATACCGATACCTTTACTGACCTACTGGCTTTAACAGGCAAATTTGATACTGGTGCTATTCAACACAGCTTTAACCTGGGTGCAGAATATTCAGATCAGGATACTGAACGTACCCAATATATTATTAATGGTCTGAATGCTACTGGAAGTTCTTTTGCGGCCTGTGGTACCCCTACCAATGTGGCCTTAGGCTGGTGTACTTCTGTAGACAATCCAGACCGGGGTGCGTGGACGGGGACACTTAATACAGATGGTGCGGACCGTTATGATATCGAGACCAAATCAAAGTCGATCTACTTACTGGACAGTATCGAATTGCATCCGCAATGGATTCTTGATCTGGGTGTACGTTGGGATGATTATAAAACCCAGCAAACCTTGACCTATGGACGATTCAATAATGCGGTGACAGGCGCAAACAATACGCCGATTACCGCCGTTCCAGGTGATCAGCTTACCCTCGAAAATGAAGAAGACTTTTTTAACTATCAAGCAGGTCTGGTCTTTAAGCCAAGAGAAAATGGCAGTGTTTATATCAGCTATGCCACTTCCTCTAATCCGGTCGGTGTCGATAGCGGTGATGGCTCTGAAAGTATTAGCGCAGCCATTGAAAATTTAAAAGCTGAAAAAGTCCGCACCATGGAACTGGGAACTAAATGGGATCTTCTGGAAGATAAACTGAATCTGACGGCCGCCATTTTCCGTACTGAAAAGACCAATACCCGCTACACCGATGCTGATGGTACCACCCGTAATATTGGTGAGACCCGTGTCGATGGGATTGAGTTGGGTATCAATGGAAATGTCACCGAGAAATGGGCAATTTCCGCAGGCTATACCTATTTGGATAGTGAACTGATTGATGGCGGCTTTGAAAATATTGGAACTACAGCAGATCCCGTCTATGTACCAAGCTCGAACAATGGCAATCAGGTTCAGAATGTAGCAGAAAACAGCGCAACTCTATGGACGACCTATCAGATCATACCTCAACTAACATTGGGTGCCGGTGCTATGGCAATGGATAAAGTTTATGGCAATGCCGCCAATACCAAATTTGTTCCCGGTTATGTGCGTTACGATGCCATGGCACGTTATCAGGTGAACCCCAATGTGGATCTACAGCTAAATATCAATAACCTGTCCGATACACGTTATTTTACCAAAGCCTATTCTTCCCACTATGCCACTGAAGCAGAAGGCATCAGTGCCGTTTTAGGCCTGCATTTTAAATACTGATCTGAGCAATCTTCATGATATTAAGGGCTAGTCTGGATTCATCAAACTAGCCTTTATTTTTTGATATGAAAGATTTCATGTATGCATTGCTTAAGAACTTCCAACAAAGCTATTATATAAAGAAATATTTTAGCCTTATCGCTTAATTACAGGAAAATCCAACAAAATTAAAATAGATTATAAAAATATTTTTCCAATTAATAACTTTATAAGAAAATCTTTTTTAAGATACGACTAAAATCCATAGAAAAAGCAAAAACTTTTCACGTTTTCTGGACTAAAATTTAATTATAGGTTCACCATGCAGGTGTCTGGTTGATCCTGATGATCAAAACTTAAAAAATACAGGATTGATCTAATTTATCCTCACCTGCATGTAAACGAATATATAGACAAAATCTATGCTGTAGACCGAGCAACTGCTACACCAAGCGAGTATGCCAGGCTACCTAAGGAGCTCTCTCATGATGTTGGCTGATCCAAGTAAAAAATACCGTCGCATGTATCAACGTGTGGACTTACCAGACCGTCAATGGCCGAACAATGAAATTACTAAAGCGCCAATCTGGATGAGTACTGACCTGCGTGATGGTAACCAGGCGATCTTCGAGCCAATGAACATCGAGCAGAAGTTCAAAATGTTCCAGATGTTGGTAAAAATCGGTTTCAAACATATTGAAATCGGCTTTCCATCTGCATCGCAAATTGATTTCGACTTCACTCGTAAATTGATCGAAGAAGGTCATATTCCGGATGACGTCTACATCGAAGTATTGGTTCAGGCACGTGACCATTTAATCGCACGTACTTTTGAATCTTTACAAGGTGCGAAACGCGCAATCGTGCATATCTACAACTCTAACTCACCGACATTCCGTCAAAAAGTGTTGAACGTAGACGTTGAAGGTGCAAAACAGTTAGCGATAAATGCAGCGCAAAAAGTGAAAGAATACGCAGCAAAACAGCCTGAAACTGAATTTGTCTTCCAGTACAGTCCTGAATGTTTCTCTGCAACTGAATTAGAAGTTGCCAAAGATGTCTGCGACGCTGTGACTGAAATCTGGGAAGCATCTCCAGAAAACAAAGTGATCTTGAACTTGCCAGCCACTGTCGAAGTCTCTACACCAAACGTATATGCCGATCAGGTGGAATGGATGCACCGTAACATCGAGCGTCGTGACGGCGTGATCATTTCAGTTCACTGCCATAATGACCGTGGCTGTGGGATCGCAGCGTCTGAATTAGCAATTATGGCCGGTGCTGACCGTGTTGAAGGTTGTGTATTCGGTAATGGTGAGCGTACCGGTAACGTGGACGTAGCGGCAATTGCCTTGAACATGTATACCCAGGGTGTTGCACCAAACTTGGATTTCTCGAATATCAACGAAATCATTGCGACTGTTGAAGAATGTACGGGCTTGCCAGTCCACCCACGTCATCCATATGCGGGTGACTTGGTGTTCACAGCATTCTCTGGTTCACACCAGGATGCCATCAAAAAAGGTTTCGAATTCCAGAAAAACGAAGAAATCTGGGATATGCCGTACTTGCCGATCGATCCGAAAGACTTGGGCCGTGACTATGACGCTGTCATTCGCGTGAACTCACAGTCTGGTAAAGGTGGTATCGCTTACTTGTTAGAATCGAACTACAACGTGACCTTGCCACGTCGTTTACAGATCGAATTCTCGCAAATCGTACAGCAAAAAACCGATGAAGATGGTACTGAGATTTCCGCACAAGCGATCTGGAGCTTGTTCAAAGAGACGTATGTTGCCGCGAAAGATGCTCATTACTCTGCCAAAAACTACAAATTGTCAGATGAAAATGGCAATCAGGTGATTGAGTTGGATATTGAAGTCAATGGTGAAACTCAGCACTTGCGTGGTGAAGGTAACGGTCCGATCTCTGCGATCTTGGATGCATTACAATTGCCGATTGATGTCTTGAACTATGAAGAACGTAGCATCAGTTCAGGTGCACATGCCAAAGCCTTGGCATTGGTTGAACTTCAAGTAAAAGGCACAGGTAAATCTGCCTTTGGTGCGGGCGTGCATGACAACATCGTGACCTCTTCGATTGAAGCAATTATTGCATGTACCAACCGTCTGATCGATCAGGATGTGTTAAGCACTGAACAGGTGATTGCTGCTGCCGTCTAAATCCGGTATTTGAATTAGCAATAATTCATAGCATTAAAAAGACTTTAGAAGGATACCTGCAAATGGTATCCTTTTATTTATTCATACTAAAGATTTAAGGCGAATCATTCCCGTGTCTTTTCCAGCTGACTCAGTGGGCCTTGTTGTCCCACAAAAGTTCCAATTCGAACAGCCGTTAGAGCTTGAATGCGGTCGCATCCTCCCACGTTTTGAACTGATGGTAGAAACTTATGGCGAACTGAATGCCGATAAGTCCAATGCCATTTTGATCTGCCATGCCCTGTCTGGCCATCACCATGCTGCCGGTTATCATCATGAAGATGACAAAAAACCAGGCTGGTGGGATGCCTGTATTGGCCCGGGCAAGGCAATCGATACCAATAAATTCTTTGTGGTGGCGCTGAATAATATCGGCGGTTGTAATGGTTCTACTGGTCCTACCTCTCCTAATCCCGAAAATGATAACCGTCCATATGGTCCAGACTTTCCGCTAGTCACTGTGCGTGACTGGGTAAAAACACAGGCGATGCTGTCTGACCGTCTGGGGATTGATGTGTGGTATTCCATCATTGGCGGCTCACTCGGGGGCATGCAGGCCTTGCAATGGTCGGTAGATTATCCGGACCGTCTGCAAAAATGTGTGATTATTGCCAGCGCACCAAAACTGTCTGCACAAAATATTGCCTTTAACGAAGTCGCGCGTCAGTCGATTCTGTCAGATCCGGACTTCCATCATGGCCGTTATCTAGAAAATGACAGCTATCCAAAACGTGGCCTGATTCTGGCACGTATGGTCGGTCATATTACCTATCTGTCTGAAGAAGCCATGAAGCAGAAATTTGGCCGTGATTTAAAATCTGGCAAATTCATGTATGGCTTCGATGTAGAATTCCAGGTCGAAAGCTATCTGCGTTACCAGGGTGAACAGTTTAGCCGTAACTTTGATGCCAACACTTACCTGATCATGACCAAGGCACTGGACTACTTTGATCCTTCACGTGAATATCAGCAGTCACTGGTCAAAGCGATGGCACAAACCAAATGTAAGTTCCTAGTAGTTTCTTTCACGACCGATTGGCGTTTCTCGCCTTCACGTTCTGTTGAAATCGTGGATGCCCTCATTACCAATCATAAGCCGGTCAGCTATGTCGATATTGATGCTGAACAAGGCCATGACTCCTTCCTGTTCCCGATTCCCCTGTATGTAAAATCCTTGCGCGCCTTTCTAGGCGGTGAAGAACATCTGCGATCAACACCGAAGGAGGCTGTGTAATGCGTATTGACCAACAACTTGCTGAGAAATGGATCAAGCCCGGTTCACGTATCCTCGACCTCGGTTGTGGTGATGGCGAACTGCTGGCCCATATGAGCAAAAAGCACAATATTCGTGCATATGGATTAGAAATTGATCAAGAAAAGATTGCAATTGCGATCAGTCGCGGGTTAAATATCATCCAGCAGGACTTAAACCTCGGTTTAAGCCGTTTTGCTGACCAGTCTTTTGACTATGTGGTGATGGCACAAGCTTTGCAAGCTGTAGATGCACCAGACGTATTATTGCGTGACATGGTGCGTGTAGGGAAACAGGCCATTATTACCTTTCCAAACTTTGCGCACTGGAAGACTCGTTCTTTCTTGGCATTAAAAGGGAAAATGCCGGTTTCGGAAGCCTTACCCTATATGTGGTATAACACCCCGAACATTCACCTATGTACCTTCCGTGACTTTGAAGCATTATGCGCGGAAAACAACATAAAAATTATTAATCGACTCGCTGTGAATGGGAATCAAGAAGATAGTTTGCTGAGCAAACATCTCCCAAATCTATTTGGTGAAGTCGCAATTTATCGAGTGAGCGCTCTATGAAAAAATTATTATTAAGTACGACGCTACTGGCTGGACTTTTTGGCATGCAGGCCCATGCCGATTACGTTGCACCAACGCCTTCTGTGGCCAGCCAAGCAGCGCAATATTCAGTAATGGACATTCATAGTCTGACTAAAGCGGCTAAAGCAGGTCAGCCTGGTGCACAATTTTATTTAGCAACAAAATACCAGTATGGTAAAGACATTCAGAAAGATGAACGTCAGGCTTTTGCCTGGTATAAAGCAGCAGCAGATCAAGGTCTGGCAGTTGCTCAATTGAATGTTGGCCGTATGCTGGCAGATGGTATTGGCACCAAGAAAGATGAAACACTGGCTCGCCAGTACTTTGAAAAAGCAGCCAGCCGCGGTGATAATCGCGCCAGCTTTAACCTGGCGATGATGGAAGAGAAAAAGAAAAACTATATGGGTGCTTATCAGTGGTATGAACTCTCTACCCGTGACGGCATGCTGGACAATAAAGTGATTACTTTATCTGAAGGCAAAAAAACTGCATTGGCAGCCAACTTGACCCAGGAACAGATCCGTCAAGCACGTGATCGTGCAGACCGTTGGATTCAGGCACAATAAGCTGGATCTGCAAAAGAGCGCCTTCGGGTGCTTTTTTTATGGCCTAAAAACTGCAGCAAGTTGCTACACTACATATATGTAATTTGAAAGATGAGTAATTGATATGGCTTCAACTGACTGGTTATCCCAAGGCACACTGGTACTGGCAAGTAATAATAAAGGCAAGATTGCAGAATTTGAAAAGATGTTTGCAGAACTCAAACTTCCAGTTGAAGTTATTCCTCAAGGTAAGCTGAATATTGAAGACGCAATTGAAGATGGTTTGAGCTTTGTTGAAAATGCCATTATCAAGGCACGTCATGCCTCACGTATTTCTGGCAAACCTGCGATTGCTGATGATTCAGGGATTTGTGTACCAGTTCTGGGCGGTGCACCTGGAATTTACTCTGCACGTTATGCGGGTGAACATGGTGATGATGCAGCGAACAACGAAAAATTACTGGCTGACCTGAAACCACTGCGTAAAGACGGTGAACCGATTGAAGGCATGTTTGTGTGTGTACTGGCCTTAGTTCAACATGCCGAAGACCCATTACCACAAATCTTCCAGGGCATCTGGAAAGGTGAGATCTTGGAAGCAGCCCGTGGTGAAAATGGCTTTGGCTATGATCCGCTGTTCTGGTTACCTGAACTGGGTATTGCGAGTGCGGAAATGAGCAAGGAAGAAAAAAATAAAATCAGCCATCGTGGTCAGGCGATGAAACTGTTTAAGGCGAGTTTGGAAAAATAAATCTAATTCCTAAAGGAGTCCTCCCTCCTTTTAGGAGGGAGTTAGAGGGAGGCCATTTCCTCACCCTTGGGGAGAAGGAGCCCCTCCCTTTTTCAAAGGGAGGTTGGGAGGGATTTAAATAGTAAATTACCTCTCCCTAACCCTCTCCTACAAGGAGAGGGAACTTTCATAACGTTGGCACCACCGCATGTACCACCATCCCATACACCCCAATCAAAATTGCACTCGCAATCGTTCCTGAGGCAATATATTTCGCTGAATAACCTGTGCCCTGATAATGGGTTTCCAGTGCCACAATATTGGCTGCTGGCGGTAATAAAAAGAACATCAGCATGACGGCATACGTTAGAGTAAACTGTGGAATCGGCAAATAAAAATAAGCTGCACCACACAGTAACACCGCAAACAATCCCCGACTAAAAATTAGTTGTAGACTGCGCATTAAATCGAAGCGGCTGATCCGTACATTGCTTAGCCACATTCCTAGCACACACATGCCACTAAAAGTCACCAGCACTTTATTGGCTTGATACAGCATCTCTACCCAAGCCACTTGTTGCCAGTGACTCAAATCCCAAAATGACAATAAAGCTGCCATCGACAAAGCCACCACTGGCGGTGAGAGCAACACATTTTTTAAAATATAACGCGCGTCTTGTCTGGCTTCACTGACTGCCATGACTGCACAGACATTGCCAAACAAAGAACCACCAATGTACAGCGCCACCACGGTACTGGTCGCTTGTGGACCAAAAACGGCCAAGGCAAAAGGAATCCCCAGCCATGCACCATTTAAATAGCTCAGACATAAGGCACGCAGTTTATTTTTAAGGATGCAATAAAATACGGCAAAAAACAGGCAGGAACAAAAGAAGCTAAAGCTGATCAGCCACAAACTGCCTTCCTGGTAGAACACCATGTTGTAAATAATCAGCACCGGAATCAGGACCCGGGCCAGTAAAGCCGCCAAGAAAGGCCGAATCGGTTTTAAATATTGCACGCCCCAATAACCGGTCAGAAAAGACAGGAGCGGAAGAATCAAGGCCATGACAGTACTGCTGGGATTTCTATATCAGGCCATATGCTAGCACAGCATGGTTTTAATCGAATCGTAGATTTTTTGATATGAGCTATTCATCGCACTGATGCTGTGTCGGCAAACTGTCATTAAAGCGTCACTGCATTGTCATACAAGCCTGCTGAGATAGGTGCATGAAATATGGAGGATAAAATAATGGCAGGATTATCAATTTGGCATGTGCTGATTTTTGCAATTGTGGTGATTTTATTGTTTGGCACATCGAAACTGAAAAATCTGGGTAAAGATGTTGGCGGCGCAATTAAAGACTTTAAAAAATCGGTCAAAGATGAAGAAGCTGAACAGGCCAAGTTAGCAGAGCCACGCATCATCGAGGCACAAGTCAAAACCCCTGAAACCTCGATCAAGAGTTAAGAGTTCGCTATGCTCAATATCGGAATGACCGAGCTGCTGATTTTCGGGATTATTGCGCTTTTAGTCCTTGGGCCAGAGAAACTTCCTGAGGCAGTACGTTTTGTCGGAACATGGTACGGCAAGATCAAGCGTATGGTGAGCAATGTTCAGAATGATCTTGATCGTGAATTACGTCTGTCTGAGCTACGCGAACAAATGCAGGCTGAAATGCAGCGGATTCAGCAACTCGAAGCCAAGATGCAGGCACAAATGGCAGATTTACAGCAGCCGATCGCAACTGAGAAATCAAAAGCAAAGCCTCAGCCTGTTCAGGTATCGGTCAGCTATCAGCCGATCGTAGAGCCTGTATCCCCTGTGTATCTACCTAAACCGGCAATAACACAAGCTGCGATTTCCGAACAACGCTATACAGAAATGAAGGTGGCTGTATGACATCCTTACCGACCACACCAGCCTCAAATGATGCTGCAGTGGTAAATCTTGAAGAGATGCCAATTACCCAGCATTTGGTGGTATTAAGAAAGCATCTGTTTAAAGTAGTTGCTGTCCTGATTGGCCTGTTTTTCTGTTTATTACCCTTTGCCAATCAGACTTACCAGTGGCTGTCTGAACCGCTGCGTGCACAGCTACCCGCAAGCTCGACCATGATTGCCACTGATGTGACGGCAACCTTCATGGCACCGTTTAAGCTGAACTTTTTTGTGGCACTGATGATCGCGATGCCGTTCATCTTGTACCAGCTCTGGACCTTTATTAAGCCGGCGCTGTATGCCAAAGAAAAGAGTCTGGCTTTACCACTTCTGATCGGCAGTATCGTGCTGTTTTATACTGGCATCAGCTTTGCATACTTTGTAACATTGCCCTCGATTCTGCATTTTTTTATCAGTGTTTCGCCTGAAACCGTAGCCCCAATGACCGACATCAACAGTTATCTCAGCTTCTGTTTAAAGCTGTTTCTGGTCTTTGGTTTTACCTTTGAAATCCCGATTATTACCTTGGTTCTGATCTTGATTGGAGTGGTTTCAACCCAGACGCTGGTCGAAAAACGCCGCTTTATTATCGTTGGCTGTTTCTTTGTAGCTATGTTCGTGACTCCACCCGATGCCTTGTCGATGATCATGTTGGCCATCCCCATGTGGTTACTGTTTGAACTGGGTTTACTGGCAGGAAAACTGATCGAAAAACGCCGTTTAACCGATCAACAATAACAAGAACCCAAAAACAAAAAGAATGTATTTCACTCAGGCAGCCTTGGCTGTCTTTTTGTTTACATTTACACCAATATATTGATTTATTTAATTTTATTGAAATATAGACTTAACCATTTTGTCATACTTTAGGTCTAATTTATTTCTGACTTAATGAAAAGCAAGCCTTTCACCAGGATCAGAAAAAATGACAGATTATTTAGATTTTAATGATGATTATGACAGCAACAATTCGGGGAATGCAGAGTTCACTCAACTTTTGCAAAAAAATATTAACCGCCGTGAATTGATCAAAAAAACAGCTGGTGGTGCAGTTGCCTTAACTTTAGCAGCTTCTTTAACCGGTTGTAGTGATGACGATGATGAACCAAATAACTCAGACAATCCTACTCCACCATCAACTGAACCAGATTTAACAGCGAAACCAAGCTCGCTAAAATTTAAGGCAGTCGAGAAAAATACTTTAGAACAATTTTCGGTGCCTGAAGGCTACGATTTCAAAATCTTGCACGCTGTAGGCGATCCTCTGAATTCAAGCCTGCCAGTTTGGGATGAAAACAATATTCCAAGTGGTATTTCATATGAGCGTCGTGTTGGTGATAACCATGACGGCATGACCTTTTTCGGTATGAATGCCGCTAAGCAAAATTATGATGCAACAGTATCTGATCAAGGTCTGTTGGTCATGAACCATGAATATTTGCAACGTGGTGATCTACACCCTCGCGGCAATGCTTTTGATCCAAAAGATATTACTGAAGATGAAGCGCTTCGTGAAATATACGCGCATGGTGTTTCAATTGTTCATTTGAAAAAAGACCCAGTCACTCAAGCTGTTAGTGTGAATCTGGACTCACCATTTAACCGTCGTATTACTGCAGCAAGTGAAATCGAATTTAGAGGCCCTGTAAAAAACCATGCCTTGGTACAGACAGCATTTAGCCCAACTGGCTTGATCACACGCGGTACGATTAATAATTGTGGTAATGGTTATACTCCGTGGGGTACTTACCTCACCACTGAAGAAAATTTTAATCAGTACATCGCGCGTCAAACAGAAGATGATGCTGGGGATGTACGTGACGCCATGACTGAACATGCCATCTCTCGCTATAAAGTGAGCAATAAGGCAAGTGGTTATAACTGGCAGAGTATTACAACTCCAACACTTTCATCTGTAGATATGTTCAGCCGTTGGAACACTGCTGCTTTAGCGAACACAGCTCAAGAAGATTATCGAAATACAATCAATACCTTTGGCTGGATCGTGGAAATTGATCCATTCGATAACCGCAGTCGCCCAGTAAAACGTACCGCATTGGGTCGTTTTGCGCATGAAGATTGCCGTGTTAGCCGTGCGATTGAAGGTAAGCCACTTGCATTCTATATGGGTGATGACTCTCAGGGCGAATACATCTATAAGTTTGTATCAGCAACCAATTGGAATCCAAGTGATATCAATGGTGGCTATGCAGCTGGTGATAAATACATGGACCACGGTAAGTTCTATGTCGCCAAGTTTGATTTTAATGAAGCTACGGGTGAAGCGCGTGGTGAATGGCTTGAACTGTCCATGAATAACCCGAAAATTACTAGTTATGAAAAGTATCAGTTTAAAGATCAGGCCGATATCTTGGTACATGCACGTCTAGCTGCCGATGCAGCGGGCGCGACCAAAATGGACCGTCCAGAATGGGTTGCCGTAAATCCTGAAAATGGTGAAGTTTATGTAACTTTAACCAATAACTCGCAACGCGGTACCGGCCATGCCATTGATGCAGCCAACCCACGTCAGTACTCGGACGATGATGATACGACTAATCGCTTGCGCGGTAACATCAACGGCCATATCATCCGCTTCCGTGAAGATCAGGATGATGTCAGCTCGACTGGCTTCACTTGGGATATTTTCCTGTTTGGTGCAGAAGCAGATTCGATTCCTGGGGTTAACCTGTCAGGCTTGACCGATGACAATGACTTCTCTAGTCCAGATGGCATGTGGTTCGATCCACGTGGCGTACTGTGGATTCAAACCGATGATGGTGCTTATACAGATACCACGAACTGTATGATGCTGGCTGCTTTACCAGGTCAAATTGGTGATGGTAGTGTAGCTACAGCTACTGCAGGTGCCGGTACTCAGAAAACACCACTTGGCACTCAACTAGATGACTCCAAGTTACGTCGTTTCTTGGTCGGTCCAGCAGATTGTGAAATTACGGGTGTGACCATGACACCAGACTACAAAGCAATTTTTGTGAATGTTCAGCATCCGGGTGGTACTTGGCCATCAAACCAGCCTGCAAATTTAATCAGTACAGGCAAAGGCTCTCGCCCTCGTTCGGCTACAGTGGTTATTACCCGTAAAGATGGGGGAATCATTGCAGGTGAAGCCTTAGAAACGACTCAAGCTTAATTCTCAAGCAACTTCAAAACAAGGCTGACCTATGTCAGCCTTGTTTTTTGTCCAATGGAATAATTTTTTCAATCACCTGTCCTACATTTTCACCCTGCTGTGATTTTTCTAGCCAGCACCATTTATCATTGGTCATTCTCAAAAAATTAGAACAGCGGGTGCCATAGGCTGGGCTTTGAATAAATGTCGAAGACAGCAGATGTTCCATTTCCACCGAAATCCCTGTTTCAGGTAACAGTTCAGGAATCACTTTACGTTCATCTTCCAGAATATCCCACACGGCATAAGACAGATCAGCTTCCGAAACTGCCTGTTGTTGCAGCATCGGTAAAAATTCCTGAGTAAAGCGCTTGCGCAAATGCCTGGTCTTTTGCCAGTCTTCGCTCATTAGGCCATTTGAGACTACATATACCCCATGTGCCAGTACTTGTGGCGCCTCACCACGATTACTCATATAGACGGCTTGATCACGATCACCGACAAACAGGTTAAAGCCCGCATAATCACATTGACGTTTTTCCAACTCTTGAGCAAACCGGATAGGTTTCAATTCAGATTCCAGAAAATGCTGAATGATATGTCCACGTGAAGTTGGGTAGTTATTCTTGTCATTACCATCCCTGAAATTGGTAATCACTGCCCATCGTCCTGAAGCAGTTATACCCATCCAGGTACCACCAGACTGCAGATCCTGCCCGGCAATAATCGGACTGTTCTCCCATTCATATAATGCCTGTGTTGGACGTTGATAGAACTCATCACGATTTGAAATCAGACATAAAGGCGTTTCATCCAGAACTCGCCAAGCCAGTGCCACAATACACATAATTGATGCTCTCGATCTTTACACATTGAATGTACAACAATTTTCTTCGCTTTCAGCTAAAATCTGTGCAAAACAGAATCACAAGGAACAGGAATGCTCACCTATCCAAACATAGATCCCGTTGCAATTTCGCTCGGGCCTTTGCAAGTCCACTGGTATGGACTGATGTATCTCTTGGCTTTTTTATTTGCCTGGGGACTGGCGACTTATCGCGCTAAACAACGCGGCTGGACACCAGATATGGTCTCGGATCTGATTTTCTTTGGGGCTTTGGGTGTGATCATCGGCGGCCGGGTCGGTTACGTTTTATTCTACGGTTTTTCTCAGTTTTTGGAAAACCCACTCTGGCTGTTCCAGATCTGGACCGGTGGGATGAGTTTCCACGGCGGTTTCCTCGGCGTAATCCTGGCCATGTTATGGTGGTGCAAGAAATACAAAATGGCCTGGTTCCAGACGCTGGACTTTATTGCACCCTGCGTTCCGACAGGTCTGATGTTTGGCCGGATCGGTAACTTTATTGGCGGAGAGCTTTATGGCCGTCAGGTGACTGATCCAAACTTTGCTTTAGGCATGATTTTCCCAACCGATCCGCTGCAGCTGGTACGTCATCCCTCACAACTGTATCAGGCGCTCTGTGAAGGCTTGATTCTGTTTATCGTACTGTGGTGGTTCAGTAGCAAGCCACGTCCACGTATGGCAGTTTCTGCGGTATTCCTGACCGGCTATGGTCTAGCCCGTTTTATCGTCGAGTTCTTCCGTGAACCGGATAATGGTCAGCTATTTATTGGTTGGATGAGTAAAGGACAATTCCTGAGCCTGCCAATGATCCTGATTGGTCTGTGGATGTTGTGGTACGCTTATCAGAAGAAAGTTTATGACTGGGGTCCACAGAAAAATAACGGATAATTTTCCTAAATATTGCGAGGCCTCTGCCTCGCTTTTTTATATTTAAAATATGCTAAAGTGCTTTTTATCTTTTCTGTTCATACATCATCATGCTTGAGTTCTGGTTCAATCCGCAGGTGTCGCTCCTGAAAAAACTGCTGTTCTTTGTTGTGATTGCTGCAATTGCCGTAGGTCTGTACTGGATGGAACCTTTGCCTTTAGATGCCATCCTGATGTTTGCTGGTACTGGAATTATTTTCCTGATTTGTCGTTACTGCAAAATTCATTTCGCAGCAAAAAATCCGACTGGCCTGTTCTATCGTGTCCTGACCTGGATTCCGATTGCCTTATTAATCAGCCTGATTTTTATGAACATGAAACAGGGTGAAATTCTGCTACCGGGCGCTCAGGGAATTGCCTTTATGGCTTTGGCGATCTGCCTGTTTTCGCCTCTGTCTTTGCTTAATCAGAACAAGTCGGATTCAGGTTCCCCACATGCTTGAGTTCTGGTACTCCGAACGCTGCAACCGTCAGCTCAAGCTCATCATTATTATTGCGGTATGTATCGTAATTTACATAGCATCGACTGTAACGAAACTGGGTTCGATATTTGTTGGAATCAGTCTGGCGATTGGAATGCTGATGCACGTCTTGCGTGAATTCAAATTAAAGCTTGCTCCTGAAAATCCTTATGCCGAAGGTTTTCGTGCTTTAACGATGGCGATTCCGATTGTGGCAGTAATTAGCCTGATCGGTTATTTACCTAAAACGGGTGAGATCTGGGAAACTATAGCGCTAGGTCTACAATGCTTGGGCTTTGTGGCAATTGGACTGTTTATCGTGTCGATTTATAATAAACGTGCGAAACGCTTCGAAGATTGAACCATTTCGCGACTTTCATTTTTAAGTTCTGAAATTTTCAGCGTCTGATTTAAAGATATGAATCTAGACGGTAATACGTATATTTCACATCGGAATTACGATAGACCGCATAGCCATTCTGTTTAAAATCAGAAACCCAGGCCGAACCAGAATATGCTGCAATATGACCATACTGATGCTGTGAAGTCCGGTCGATAATGTAGATATCACCTTTTTTCGGACGGTCAAAAGACAGGTTGATTTTTCGATAGCCTAATTGCTGGAGGGTATTGCCCCAGTCAGCTGCGGCAACAGGATGATTCACAATTTTTGCGCCTGAAGACTGCAAACCGACGCGAATACTGCGTGCACATTTCTGTGTACTAGTACTGCGGGTAATGCCTTGCAGGTAGCTGGTGAATTTTTCAATATCGAAACGCTGGCCGTTCATTGCACCGAAAGTCTTGCGAGATTCAGAGCTTTTGTTACGAGCTGACACAGAGGTATAGCGCTGAGGCTGACGTTTGGAATTTTGTCCCGATTGGGAACGAATTATGACGTTCGCTTGAACAGGAGCATGCACTTCGCTCATATTCACTTGATGATCATAAATCATATTGGACCAAGTACTCCTCGCCTGTAAGTTTGGCTTTCAAATCTTCAACACGCGGTGAATACTAGACGGTTAAATGTTACTTTTCACGTTAAAAATGTAAATATATTTTTCCGCATTTGTTTAATTTTACTTAACTTGTTATTTCTTTTAGATTTATAAAATTTACAATTTTCACAAAAAAGTTATAAATTCACTACTTTTCAAATTAATTAGCAGTTCTGCTCAGACTATTTCTAAATCAATATTTGAGCGCCTTTCTGACTAAATCTGTAATTTTACTCACGATAATAAAGTCAACATTTCACTACAGGATTACATCATTCCGGCTAACAACTCTCGTATTAGACTGATTTAGTAAATTTAAATTGAGATGATGAGGAAGAAAAATATGAGTCATGATGTAAAGACTATTTCAAATTTCAATTTAGAACAATATTTAGGGATCTGGTACGAAATTGCCCGTCTGCCTATGAAACACCAACCTGAAGACAGTACTGATATTTCCGCAGCCTACAGCCTGAATGAAAATGGCACAGTCCGCGTCCAGAACCGTTGTCTGGATGGTGCGGGCAAACTGGATGAATCTATTGGGGAAGCCACCATTGTGGATGCTGAGCATGGGAAACTGGAAGTCAGTTTCTTGCCTGAAGGTTTGCGCTGGGTACCTTTTACCAAAGGGGATTACTGGATTCTCAAACTGGATGACAATTATGAAACTGCATTGGTTGGTGAGCCAAACATGAAATATCTATGGCTCCTGCATCGTAAGCCGACACTGGATGAAGCAACCAAACAGGAATATCTGGCCTATGCTAAATCTCTGGGTTATGACCTGTCTGATCTGATCCATACGGTACATACCGGTAAGCCAACAGCTTAAAAAAGATGATAAAAAAGCATCCATCATGGATGCTTTTTTATGCCCTTTTCTCTTATGTTTAATCATTTTCACTGCTATGCGGAAGTGCTCAAAAAAATGTTATGATGAGCGCAATTTTAAATTGCCCAATTCAAAGAAAAGCAATTTGCAACAGATTTTAAGAGAGACCTATGCGCCAATATCTTGACCTTTTACAACATATCCTCGACAACGGCGGCGATAAAGGCGACCGTACCGGCACAGGTACACGCTCGGTATTTGGTCATCAGATGCGCTTTGATCTTTCCAAGGGCTTCCCTTTACTCACCACTAAAAAAGTTCATTTCCGTTCGATCGTGATTGAACTGCTGTGGTTCCTGAAAGGCGATACCCATGTAAAGTATCTTCAGGATAATAAAGTGACCATCTGGGATGAATGGGCAACTGCGGAACAGACCGCGCGTTTTGGTCGTCCAGAAGGTGAACTCGGTCCAGTCTACGGCCATCAGTGGCGTAATTTTGGTGCTACTCAAAATACGGATGGCAGCTACAATCAGGATGGTTTTGACCAGATCAAATGGCTGATCAATGAGATCAAGACCAATCCTAATTCACGCCGTCTGATTGTGTCTGGCTGGAATCCAAATGAAGCGAGTCAGGTGGCTTTACCGCCTTGCCATACCCTGTTCCAGTTCTTTGTACATAATGGCAAATTGTCTTGCCAGCTTTATCAACGCAGTGCTGACGTTTTCCTTGGCGTTCCATTTAATATAGCCAGCTATGCCCTATTGACTCATATGATTGCACAGGTGTGTGATCTGGATGTCGGTGATTTTGTCTGGACGGGCGGTGATACGCATTTATATGCCAATCATTTTGAACAGGCCAAACTTCAACTCAGTCGTGAGCCTTTAGGCCTGTGCCAGTTGAAACTGAATCCTGAAGTTAAAGACCTGTTTGATTTCAAATTCGAAGATATTGAAATTGTCGGTTATGAATCACATCCAGGAATTAAAGCACCAGTTGCAGTTTAATTCTGGTTAAGCCCCGGAAAATATTCAAATCCCACTTTGCTTAAAGTGGGATTTTGCATTTTAATAGCAATAATTTTTATCTGTTTTTGAGTATGGGTATGGCATTTCAGGATTTAGAAGTCGTTCATGTCGTGGCAATGGATCAGCAGCGCTGTATTGGTAAAGACAATGATCTGCCTTGGCATATCTCAGCAGATCTCAAGCACTTTAAGGAAATTACCCAGGGTGGCGTGATTGTCATGGGCCGTAAAACGCTTGAGTCGATGGGCCGTGCGCTGCCTAAACGTGTGAACTGGGTGATTACCCGCGATCCTGACTGGTCTTTTGAAGGCGTCAAAGTCGCGCATACGATTGAAGATGCCCTGACTCAAGCCGTGGCCGATGTGCAGACTTCAGAAAAACCGAATGCTATTTTTATTATTGGCGGTGGTGAAATCTTTAAACAGACTCTGGAGATCGCTGATCGTCTGGAACTGACCCATGTTGAACTGGATGTGCAAGGTCACGCCTACTATCCGGAAATTCCGGCCCAGTTCAAAAAAGTTGCATCAGAACAACATATCGATGACAAAACCGGTATTGCATTTGAGTTCGCAACATACAGAAAATAAAGCCTATTTTCTATAAAAGATTGAACATGCAAGGACAAGACCATTCAGAAAAGCATTGGAGCCTGTGGTTATTAGGGAGTCTGTTTAGTGTATTTGTCCTGTGTTCAAGTCTTTGGCTGAGCCTGATGCTCTGGGTGCAACAACCCTTGGGTAAAATTGGCAGCATCATTCTGATCGGTCTCTGGCTTCTATTTGCCTGTGTGGTCTTGGGCATTTATTTCACCAAGCATCTGATTTCCCGCCAGGTGGATACAGTGCTTTATTTGCTGGCCTTTCTGGTCAGCTTACTGGCTTATTTAAGCATAGAACCTCGTCAGGATCGTGACTGGAATCCTGAAGTTTCCCGACTGCTCTCCTATGAGCAGCAAGGCAATCAAGTCACCTTGCACAATATCCGTAATTTTGACTGGCAAGCAGAGGGGCAATATACCGAACGGTGGGAAAGCCGGAGTTTTGATCTGAATGAAATTACCGGAGTAAACATTATTACCTCTTACTGGATGGGACCTAAAATTGCCCATACGCTGGTCAGTTTTGATTTTGCCAATCAGAAACCGCTCGCCTTCTCGATCGAAATTCGCAAAGAAAAGGATGAGAAATTTTCTGCTATTGGTGGCTTCTTCCGAAAATATGAACTGAGTTTGGTCGCCTCAGATGAGAAAGATATTGTATATACGCGTAGCAATATTCGTGGTGAGCAGGTTTACTTTTTTCCGGTCAAAATGCCGCAAGCAGAAGCTCAGGCCCTATTTAAAGAATATCTGCGTAAGGCTGATGAACTGGCCAAAGAACCTAAATGGTATAACACCTTGAGCAGTAACTGCACGACGCTGGTCTTTGATATGGCTCAGGCAGTATCTCAACAACAGCTTCCTTCAGATTACCGCTTGCTGGCTTCTGGGTATTTACCTGATTATTTATATGATTTAAAAGCGCTAGATCAACGCTGGGATATACAAACCTGGTATCAGCGTGCACACGTTAATCCACGAGTTAGAGATACCGGTCAGATTTCCAGTCAGGAGTATTCACAACGCCTGCGTCAGGGCCTACCTGAGCCGAGTTCCAGATAATTTTCTAAGCTATCCAACTTAAAGAAAGATACAAAATCAACTGGCATATATTGCATTTTTTTGTTTATATACAAATAGCTAACTCAGAATTAGAGTCTCTCTCATGCTAAAAAAATTAACAGCAATCATGATTTTAGGTTCAGTCTTTGCTATATCAGGTTGTGAAACCGTACCGAGTACTTCATCAGTCAAAACTGAAAATAATTTACAGCTCCTGCAAAATCGCACCTGGATTGTGAACCAGATTGGTAATACCGAAATTACTACAACACCGACAACACGCAATATTCCAAGTCTGCAATTCGATGCAGCGACTCAACGCGTGTCTGGCGCAGATGGCTGTAACCGTATAATGGGCAGCTACACTGCCGGCAAAGACACCCTTAACTTAAGCCAGATGGCGAGTACCGAAATGGCTTGTCTGGATAATGCAGGTCTGGATCAGAAATTTAAGGAGGCACTGAGCAAAGTGACTCATTATCAGGTCTATGGTAAAACCCTGAAATTAATGGACCGTCATGGCAATTTACTCATTCAGTTAGAAAGTGCAGTACAGCCTCGCTAAGTTTTGACTACAAAAAACCTGTGTCGTGCAGGCTTTATATCTTTCATACTCATATGAACATTCAATAATCAGCACTCTACAATGATGAGGACTTAACCATGCAACAAGCACTATTTGGTGGTGGATGCTTTTGGTGTACCGAAGCAGTATTTTTACAGCTTCAGGGCGTACAGAAGGTCGTCAGCGGCTATGCGGGTGGACAAAATCCTAATCCGACCTATGAGCAAGTCTGCGGCGGTGATACCAATCATGCCGAAGTGATCCTGATCGATTTCGATGAAAATCAGATTACGTATAGTCAGTTGCTCGAAGTCTTTTTCGCAACCCATGATCCAACGACATTAAACCGTCAGGGCAATGATGTCGGCACGCAGTATCGTTCTGTGATTTATTATTTTAATGATGAGCAGAAAGAAACTGCACAGCTCACAATAGACTCATTGAAAGCTGAAGGATTGAATATTGTGACTGAACTTAGCCCTGCACCGACTTTCTACCCTGCTGAAGAATATCACCAGAATTTCTTTGCCAAGAATCCGAATCAGGGCTACTGTAATTTCGCGATTCCGCCCAAGCTGAACAAATTACAACATAAGTTTATGACGCTGCTTAAAACCCATTAAACTGGTTCTGCTGAATTGAATGCCCTCTTAAATTAAGGCAATAAAAAAGCGACTGATCTCAGTCGCTTTTTTATTGAGAGCAAAAAATTAATTATCGGTTGCAAAGGCAATATCGCTGAGTCCGGCTCCACTCGCGCGTGACATCACTTGAGCAACGGTGTCATAACGTGATTCTTTATCTGCTTTCAATACGATGGTCGGTTGACGCTGTGCCTGGCTCGCCTCATTGAAACGGGTTTCAAGTTGTTCCAAGGTCAGCACATCGCCGTTCCATGCTACATCACCTTTCGCATTGATGCTGATGGTGACATTTTCCGGTGGCAGGTCAATAATTTCTGCAGTGGTTTGCGGCAAGGTTAATGGAATTGATGGGTTCGCAACGGTCGCTGTCACCAGAAAGATGATCATCAATACCAACATAATGTCGATCAGGGGAATGAGATTCATCTCATTCATGCCTGTATCGTTGTCTTCACCCAATTGAAAAGCCATTAAGCTTGACCTCCAACTAAACTGTCTTGTGCTACTTTTGCATCAGCCTTCTTTGCAGAAGAATCCTGTTGCAACATGGTGTCAATCAATAAGCTATGCGCATGGTCTTGCAGTTCATTGCTTAAAGTACGGTTAACACGTACACAGATGTTATATGCAAGTACCGCAGGAATCGCCACAGCCAAACCCAGACCGGTCATGATCAGCGCTTCACCCACTGGAGTGGCTACTTGTGCCAGACCTGCCTGACCACTCTTACCCACGGCAACCAGTGCGTGGAAGATCCCCCATACTGTACCGAACAGACCTACAAAGGGTGAAATTGAAGCGATGGTACCCAAGACAGATACACCTTTTTCTGCATTACCTTTTTCTAATGCGATCTGACGCAATAAAGCCTGCTCAGCTACAGCTTTACGTTGTTCAAATGCCAAAGGAGTCATTTTATTTTTCAATTGCCCTAATGCTTTAGATAATTGAGCATAGGCAATCTGTTTAAGTTGGCGAGTGCCCATCAAACGCAGCACAAAAATGGTCCATGTCGCAATCGACATTGCCAATAACACGAAATACAGTGTTTTACTGACTGCATCAGCGTGTTGCCAATAAACTGAAAAGTTCATATTCGAACTCCTAATGGGTTAGCCGTTATTTGGTAATCTGAAAATCGAAAGGCTGTTCCACACGGGTTGGATAAGCCACACCATTTTCAACATATTTGGTCAGTTGTGCACGACGTACTGCTGATTCGACTTTGCGCGTAACGGCCGGACTACAACTTGAATTTCGTGCGGTCGCAGAGACCACTTTCCCCTGCTCATTTGCAGATACATCTACCACTAGCGAACAGGCTGATTTTAATTCTCCTGCCGAGAGCGACACTTTTGGTGCACGCTGCCACGATACGCCGCCGCCAATTGCAACACTTTTCGGTGCTGGCGGTGCTGGTGGCGCAACCGGTGCAGGCGCAGGTGCCACTTTTTTAGTTTCAGTCACGACCGCAGGAACCACTGGACTTGGTGCCGGTTTGGCCTCAACTGGCGGTGCAGTAACAGGTTTAGGCGTTTCTGCTTTTTTCACCTGCTCAATTTTTTCTACTTTTTTGGGTGGCGGTGGCAGCGGTTTTTCTACAATTTTAACTTCTTTCGGCTTTGGTGGCTCTTGTTTAGGCTCTGGCGGCTTTGGCTTGGGTGGTAAAGGTTTTGGGGCTTCCTGAAGTTTGACAAAACGAACCTTTAAAGGTTCTTTATCGACCTGTTTCAGTTCAGGTGCTTCCATCTGGCTGACTGCCCATAAAAGACCCACGTGTCCAACCAGAACCGCCGCCAGAATAGAAACGACTTTCTTTTTCATCTGATTTGACGGTGGTGGTGTCATGGGAGCAGCAACTTGACTCATTAAATCTATTTACCTCGAAGAGATGATGCGAAACAAACTATCAAGCTCATCGGTTAGCACAATTAAAGTACGCCAATAATAAATGAGAAGTGTTTTCATTTGCAACTACTAATCCCACTTTTCTCCATTATTTTTGTTTCAAACAAAAAAGGCATACTTAAAGTATGCCTTTTTTAAACCGAGATGCAAGCGCTTATTGGAACACGACAGTTTTATTGCCGTCGACAATCACACGGTCTTCCAGATGCCATCTCACTGCACGTGCCAGCACATTACGTTCAACATCCTGACCCAATTCACGCAGCTGTTCAACAGTAAAGTCATGGTTCACACGCTCTACATCCTGCTCGATGATTGGACCCTGATCCAGATCAGCTGTCACATAGTGTGCAGTTGCACCGATCAATTTTACACCTTTGTCATAAGCTTGTTTGTATGGATTGGCGCCCACGAATGCTGGCAGGAATGAATGATGAATATTGATCACTTTCATTTCCCATTTACTTACGAATTCTTCATCCAGAATCTGCATATAACGGGCTAATACCAGCAGATCGTTACCCTGCATCAGTTCATCAATCTGTGCATAGGCCTCACGTTTGTTCTCTTTGGTCACCGGAACCACTTCAAACGGAATACCAAAGTTTTCTACTGATTCACGTAGAGTCTCATGGTTAGATACCACTTTAGTAATTTCACATGGCAGACCGCCGCGTGCATGACGCCATAGCAGTTCAAGCAACGCATGGTCGACTTTAGAAACCAGAATACCGACCTTTTTCACATCACTGACCAGTGCCAGACGCCAGTGCATGCCATAGCGCTCTGCAACATTGCCAGCAAAAGTCTGCAACAGGCTTTCTTTACGGCTTTGCAGATTGTCCAGTTCAAACTCAACACGCATGAAGTAACGTCCGCCCTGCGCTGCTGTCGCGTATTGATCAAGCGCCGTAATGTTGGCACCCTGATGATACAAGAAGCTTGAAACAGCCTGCACGATGCCCGGCTTGTCTTCACAAGTAATCAATAAACGTGCGGTATTAGCAGTCGTCATATTCATGTTGGTTAAGGTCACTAATTAGTTAAATTAAAAAAATAAGCCGAGTATTCTAACGCGTTTCTTAGATATTCTGAATAGTTTGTTCAGATTCAGGCGGTTTAGGCGACGACAGACTGGCAAACAGCTCTGAAGAACCGAACGAGTTAAGTAAGCTTTCATACGTCTGACGGCTTTCACCACGCAGATAAGCACCTTCCAGGAACACCATCTGACGCAGTGCCTGCCAAACCCATTTTTCTTCCAGAGTATTGGAATCGGTAATATGACCCGACATATACAGGAAGTTGGTCCAGTTAGTCAGCACGATCCAGAGGTTAATGATCAGCGCTTCAATTTCTGAATCAGTCATTTCCATCAGGCCGGCATTTACGAAGGCTTTATAAATTTTTTGTCCCTGCTGCATGACCTGTCCGGCAAAACGCGGATAAAGCTTGCGGAAATCTTCGTTATTTTCCACCAGATGGTATACATCACGGTGCAGAAAACGATAAGCCCAAAGCTGACTGCTCAGTACCTGAAAATAATGAATCTTGTCATTGGCATCCAGAGCACGGTCTTCCGGAAGTGCCAGCATTTCCAGCGTCTGATGCTGATACTGCTCCATCAGTTCCTTGATAATTTCATTTTTATTACGGAAGTGATAATACAGATTACCCGGACTCATGCCGAGTTCAGCAGCAATATGGTTGGTGGTTACAGATCGTTCGCCACGTTCATTAAACAACTGCAAGCTGAGCTGTAAGATACGCTCTTTGGTTTTTAACGTTTTGGTTTGGGACATCCTAAAATAACCATTCAGTTCATGCATTAGTAAGGCTAACACACAAAGTAACTTGACTAATTAGAGTATTTGCTCTAAAAATTAATTAATCGATTTTGAATAATAGTAGTGCGCCATGAACAGTCACACAAAAACAACTTCAATGACACCACATTTTCTTGATAGCCAGCACCTCAATGAAATTCTGGCTCAACAAAAATACGCCTACTTACGCTACCCACTGCCGACTGCAAAGGAACGTATCGATCGTTTAGCTCGGCTTAAGCGTATCTTAGTTAAGTATCAAGATCAATTTGCCGATGCAATTAATCAGGACTATGGTAACCGCTCTGTCGGGGAAACCAAAATTGGCGAGTTACTGACTTGTCTTGAACATATTAAATATTACAGCAAAAACCTGACCGGCTGGATGAAACCGTCCAAGCGTCATGTCGGTATTATTCACCAGCCAGCCAAAGCCTGGGTACAGTATCAACCTCTAGGCGTGATCGGCATCATCGCACCGTGGAACTACCCTTTATTATTATCCATCGGCCCTCTGATCTGTGCGTTAGCTGCGGGCAACCATGCCATGATCAAAATTTCCAGTTCATCGGCTGCTTTTGGCAAGGTACTGGAAAAAGCCTTAGCTGAAGCCTTTCCTAAAGAACTGGTTGCCGTGGTGAATGGTGGCGGTACGGTATCTGATGCCTTCTGCCGACTGACTTTTGACAAGATGATTTTTACCGGCTCAACGGCTGTGGGTAAAACCGTGATGGCAGCAGCTGCGGAAAATCTGGTACCTGTGATTCTGGAACTGGGTGGCAAATCCCCTGTACTAGTGCATCCATCCATTGACCTGCGTGATGTAGCTCAGCGTATTGCCGTGGGCAAGCTCTGGAATGCGGGCCAAACCTGCGTGGCACCGGATTATATGTTCCTGCCGCGTGGCAAAACTGCCGAGTTTATCGATCATTTTAAAGCCTGTGTCGAAAGCATGTATCCGGACATCAGCCATAATCAGGATTACACCTCGATTATCAATGACAAGCAGTACAATCGTTTGCAAGGTTATCTGGATGATGCCCGTGAGCAAGGCGCGCAGATTATTGAAATCAATCCGCGTAATGAGTCGCTAGCAGACCTGCGTAAAATTGCACCGACCATCGTGACCAATGTCATGCCAAGCATGCAGATCATGCAGCATGAAATCTTTGGGCCGCTCCTGCCGATCATGGAATATGATCAAATTGACGACGTTATCGACTTTATTAATAGCCGTCCGCGTCCACTTGCATTATACTATTTCGACTTTGATCAGGCGCGTGCTGATTATGTCGCACAGCGTACCCATTCAGGGCATTTCGGGCAAAATACTGTATTAACCCATGTCGCACAGGATGACCTGCCATTTGGTGGTGTCGGTGCTTCCGGTATGGGTAAATATCATGGGCCAGAAGGCTTCTTCAGTTTGTCGCATGAACGGTCAGTAATGTCGAATCCTAAGCTGTATAGCTTGAAATACATTCTGCCTCCGTTTAATAAGCCGATCCATAAGCTGATTTCGAAGACACTTCTTCGATAAATGGTCAAGGCATGAGCTATCACACGGGCTCATGCTTCGTTTTAGACAAAATCGCTTGTCTTTTAAGCGCATTTTTGATATAAAACGCCCCTTGAATGAATTCAATCCGTTTATTTTTGACTGGCCATACAGATTTGCTGTTGGCTAAATCAATGGAGTTACACCATGTCTAAGGTTTGCCAAGTTACCGGCAAGCGTCCAGTCGTTGGTAACAACGTCTCACACGCCAACAACAAAACTAAGCGCCGGTTCGAGCCGAACCTGCACCACCACCGTTTCTGGTTAGAAAGCGAAAAACGTTTTGTACGTCTTCGTTTAACCACTAAAGGTATGCGTATTATCGACAAATTGGGCATTGAAAAGGTTGTTGCTGACCTTCGTGCTCAAGGTCAAAAGATCTAAGTAAGGAGTCAGGACAATGCGTGATAAGATTCGCTTAGTTTCTTCAGCTGGTACAGGTTATTTCTATACCACTACTAAGAACAAACGTACTATGCCGGAAAAAATGGAAATCAAAAAATTTGATCCAAAAATCCGTCAACACGTAATCTTCAAAGAAGCTAAAATCAAATAATTTTAGTTTTTTGAAAAAAGCGACCTTCCCGGTCGTTTTTTTTTGCATTTTTTTTATGCGGCTTGATAAACTTTCTGTTTCTTCTGGCATTTTCTGTGCTTATTTCCCATAAAAAACTGAAATTTCATAAAATTTATTTTAAAGGAGTGTTTAGTGCCACATGACGTAGAGCTCATTATCCTGTTAGCTGTCGGTTTTGGCTTGGCCCTGGTTTTTGGCTATATCGCTGCACGTCTACGCCTTCCCCCACTGATTGGTTATCTGGTTGCCGGGATTCTGATTAGCCCGAACACCCCAGGCGTGGTTGGAGATGTGCATCTGGCGAACCAGCTGGCCGAACTTGGCGTCATGTTCCTGATGTTTGGTGTCGGGATGCACTTTTCTCTGAATGACCTGATGCAGGTCAGGCGTATTGCCTTGCCGGGTGCAGTCTTGCAGATTGCAGTCGCGACACTGCTCGGGGTCGGGGTCTCCATGCTCTGGGGCTGGAATTTTGGCTCTGCCCTGATCTTTGGCTTAAGCCTGTCCTGTGCCAGTACTGTTGTACTTCTCAAAGCCCTGGGTGATCGTGGCCTGCTCGAATCCATTAACGGGAAAATTGCAGTCGGCTGGCTTCTAGTTGAAGATCTGGTTATGGTGCTGGCACTGGTATTATTACCCGCAACTGCAGTACTGCTCGGTGGTCAGGCTCTGGAAGGCAGTAGTAGCGATCAGAATGTCTGGATCACCTTAGGCATTACCTTGCTCAAAGTAGCCGGCTTTATTGCTTTCATGCTGATTATTGGTAAACGTTTAGTGCCAATGATCATGCAGGTGGTGGCACGTTTAGGCTCACGTGAGCTATTTACCTTAACCGTCGTAGCTGCAGCCGTATCGATTGCCTTTGGGGCTTATAAGGTCTTTGGCGTATCCATGGCACTCGGTGCGTTCTTTGCCGGGATGGTAGTGAAAGAGTCTGACTTCAGCCACCGTGCCGAAGAAGAAACCTTACCGCTGCGTGAAATCTTCTCGATTCTGTTCTTTGTGTCCGTCGGTATGCTGTTTGATCCGCGTATCCTGATGGATCAGCCACTTCATGTGTTGGCGGTGCTCGGTATTATCATGATTGGTAAAACCATCGCAGCGATGGCACTGGTGCTGTTCTTCCGCTACCCAATCAATACGGCACTCACCGTCGGTGCATCTCTGGCACAAATCGGTGAATTCTCTTTTATTCTGGCCGCACTTGGTGTATCGCTAAATCTATTGTCACTCGATGGACAAAACCTGATTCTAGCGGGTGCCCTGATTTCGATTACCCTAAACTCGTTTATTTTCTCAGCAGTAGAACCGGTACAAAAATGGATCCGCGAACGTTCGTCTCTGGCGCGCTTATTGGAGCGTAGTGGTGATCCGCTTGCCATGCTACCGGATGAGGTCTCGCAGGACTATCTGCGTGATCAGGTGGTGATTGTGGGGCATGGTGAAGTCGGTCGTCGAATTACCTTATCTCTAATGGAGCAAGATATTAAGGTAGTCATTGCCGAAGAAAACCGTGAGATCGTAGAGAACTTGCGTAAAAAAGGCATTGCGGCAGTTTCTGGTGTCGCAACTGAACCCGGTGTGTTGATTCAGGCTCACATTCAGCATGCACGTCTATTGGTGATCTCACCGATGGATATTATTGATATCCATAAAATCGTGGATATTGCCAAGACCCTAAACCCTGCTATTCAGATCCTGCTATGTGCGGAAAGCAAGGAAGAAGCCGAAGTGATTCGCCGTGACAATATTGGCGAGGTGTACTATGCCAAAGAGGAAATGGCGAGAAATATGAGCAATCATATTTTGAACCAGATCGAGATTGCGCATAACCATCCACCTACGCATTATTCAGGCTGATTTCTTAAAGAAGTTGTCAAAATTGGTAACTTCTTTTTTTATTGATTTAGCTGAAATTTATCAGATCTTAAGTTAATAAAATTTAAAATTACTTCTCTAATCTAACCGACTTAATTTTTCTCTTATTCTCTATTTTTCTCATTTTATAAACACAAAAAAAGCACACTTCAAGTGTGCTTTCCTGCTCGCCAGGGTAGGCAATTTAACTCATATATTTGGGCTCTTCATCCACAACTTCAGCTTGCCATTCATTGACCTGCTGTTCCAGCAAACCATATAAAGCGGCCTGAATCATGTGTTGTGCAATCACAGGCGTTTGATCACCCAACAGGGCTTTGACCTCGTCATTAAACTGAATCATGACTAATGGCTGTTTTTTTGAGCCCGCATTTCGTAATGCCAACGCGCCACCTTCAAGTTGAACGAGTTCCAGAATCGCGTCTTGATTACCAAATAAATCTTTCAACTGTTCTATAGACATATATCCTCCATGTTCAACATGGTGGCAAAGAGCGATTGCACTTTGCATCATTAGAGTAATTGATATAGGGTTAATAATCGCAATTTCAAGTACAGCTGATCAGATTAAAATTCAACCATCTCATTACGAAAACCATCAATAAGCTGCGTCAGGTCACGATGCCATTCTCGTAATATAGCAGTATCAGGTAACCAGGCTTGTGGTGTCTGTGTGACTTTAATGATGAGATTTGAAGAAGTTTCGTCTTCGGGTTGTGGCGAACTTGGCTCTGGCGCATATTGGCAGAGACGGTAAGCACGTTTCAGTTCAGCAAGAAAACCATCTTTGGATAAATGCTGTAATACGGTCACTTCAGGTGATACCTGCCCCTTAGCCGCCATAAGCTCTTCAATCGATTTCAGCGTCGGGCTCAGGTCATTCAGACGATAATAGCGTACCAGTTCCTGCAAAAAGGCCAGCAGCGCCCCATGCAGATGGAATACGGCAGCTTCACGATGAGCTTGTGCCTGCTGCACATGATCAGTCTGTTCAGCCTGCTGACAGGCCATACGGGCGAAATAAAGTTTTTGATTGGTACGGTCCGCATGATAGCGAGCAACTCGTGTCATCGAGATTTCCTAAGCATTAAAACAAATTTTGGCTCTTATAAAGTAAAACGTCCGCTCGCATTACGCAATGCAAGATTGTCTACGCTGTCGATCTATTCTGCATGATCTTGATACTTCAGACTGCTGATATTAACCCTTCAGTAAAAATCTAGGCCTTTTTAAAGGCAAAAAAAAGAGCATCATACATGCTCTTTTTTATCAGCTGTTATTTAAGCCTGTGGCTTTTCTTCAGCTTGCTTCACACGAATCCCCTGACCATGCAGGCGCAGTGTATTTAAACCTTTAATCGCTTTAACAGCTTCACGGCCATGTGGCATTTCTACAAAGGCAAAACCTTTAGACTTGGCTGTTTCTGCATCCATGACCAGCGTACAAGACTCAACAGTACCATATTGCTGAAACAGGGTCAGCAATTCAGCTTCTGTTACAGTGCGCGCCAAGTTACGAACTAAAATTTTCATCGGATAACCTTAAGAAGATAGGCAAAAATAATCAAAAAGCACGTGCCTACTCTACTTTTTGCGTCAAACCCAGAAGGGATAGTTTAATCGAGATCAATCCCAAAATCTAAATTAATCGACTGGCGCTCAATTAAAGCACTTTTCACAGTCTGTTGACGGGTTTTGTAATGGGTTTCTGTGACACATAAATTGCGGGTCAAATCATTGAGAAAATAGCTTTCAATTTTACGCCCCTGCTCATCTACCGTTTCACGCGCCCAGTGATTCAGGTTTTGCTTGGTCAGAATCAGTTCATTCTGTGCACGAGTCAGCGCCACATACAATACACGCCGCTCTTCCTCGACATCATCAAAATCCCCTTGCGCCCGTGCATGCGGATATTGTCCCGGCGTAACATTAGCCACATAACAGACTTTCTGTTCCGTACCCTTGGCCGAGTGAATGGTAATGAGGGTCACCACATCCGTATCCGACTGGCGTTCAATTTCGGAAATAGAGACCGGATCAAGCACATACTCTTCCAGAAACTCACTCACTTGAGCATGCTTGGAAGCCAGCTGTTTTACCAATTCAAAATCTCCCTGACGGCGATTCCAGTCTTTTTTATAGTTCTCGGCCAGTTGTGCTTCAATGGCTTGGACTGCCAGACCAACACAGGCCTGTACTTCGGTTTTGAGTACCGCCATTTGCTTCATAATCAGAATGGTTTCCAGTGGAATCTTGCCAAATTTTTCTAGCTTGTCGGCAATGATATCCATCTCTGGCTCAGCTAAAAGCTGCTGAGACAGCTTACTCGCTCCGACATCACCCACACCATTCCACAACGTTAAAAAACGCATCCAGGCGATATCATCCAGAGGATTCGCCACCACACGCAACAGGCTGAGCAGATCTTTCACATGTGCAGTTTCTAACAGTTTCATCCCGCCGATGAATCGATACGGAACATTGGCCGCGATACAAGCTGCTTCAATATGTCGCGCTGCATAACTGGAACGTACCAGCACCATGTGATCGGACCATTTGCTGCCTTGCAAGTAATGCCGCTCTTTTATATCAATCGCGATCCATTTAGCTTCATCAAACTCATTCGGGAAAATATGCATCTTTGGCTTGATGCCTTCACCGCGATGCGCATCCAGCCGCTTGTCATATTTAATTTCGGACTGATCCAGCAGCCAGTTAGACAGATCAAGGATTTCCTGAGTTGAACGATAATTTTTTTCTAGTTTAAAAATCTGGGCATCCGGTACACGTTCTTTGAAATGATGAATATTTTCAAAATCGGCACCACGGAAACCATAAATTGACTGGGCATCATCTCCAACACAGAATAGGCTAATATGTTCTTTAAGAGGTTCGAGTAATGCCCATTGCAATGGATTAGTATCCTGCATTTCATCCACCAGCATATGCCGACAAATTGAGGACACATATTCCACTAGCCCTTCAGACTGTGCCAAAGCAGTCGCCACCACAGCGAGGATATCATCATAATCCAGAAAGCTACGCGCACACTTACGCGCTTCATATTCCTTCATAATGTCGGCAATCTGGTCTTTGAGTGCCAGATATTCTGGCATCTGCTTTTCCAAAGCCAGACTCAGTTTCTGCCGGGTGTTCCGAGCAAAGGAATACAAATCACATAATTCCTGAGGCTTAGGCAAATGATTGGGGTTCTTCTTGTCATCACGACCGCGAATCAGGCGGAACATCATCAGCTGATCATCACGATCAATAATCGAAAACTGTTCCAGACCAAAAGCTTTCGGAATACGGCGCAGCAGATACATACAGAAGGTATGAAACGTTGATGCACGTAAGCCTTTGGCCTGTTCACCGAGTGCCAGTTCCACCCGTGCCACGATTTCACTCGCCGCACGACGTGTAAAGGTCAGAATCTGAATTTGATTCGCTGGTACGCCTTGATCAATCAGATAAGCTGCACGTGCCACGATAGTTTTGGTCTTGCCACAGCCTGCCCCAGCCAAAACCAAACTGTGCTTTGCTTCTGTTGTCGCAGCTTGCTTTTGTTGCGGATTTAATTCATCTATCAGGGAGGCTAAACTCATAGTGTCTCAATGTACTAGGGAGAAAGATAGTTTAACAGAGCAGGCTAGATTCTGGGTGTTCTGCTGTTATTTTCCTTTTGATTTATTGTAGAACTCTTTTTTTGTTTCATGCATTTAAATACAACTAAGTTGATGTTTTACATTTGATTTTATAAGTTAAATATTGGTATAAAAATTGCTCAATAAATCTCGTATTTTTTAATAAAAACAAGGATGCTGCAACTTGCATACAACCTATAAAACACTCAGCGCTTTGATCATGAGCTTTGGCATGTATTCAAATTTACATGCAGAAACAGTTTCTATAGAAATGACACCCGAAGTCTGCTTAAAAGACCTTGAATATACCGCCCACCTCATCCTTGAAAATGATGCAGGGATTATTGCCAAAAGATGGACCACCTACCCTGAACAGATTCAACAGATTTTCAATCAACAAAAAGAAAAACTTCAGGGTGTAAAAACCGTTGTGGAGTGTCAAAAAATTATTCGACCTTTCATGAAATCCATTCGAAATGGTCATTTAGGTATTAGTATTCATCCAGATGCACAAGCAGCACAACAGCAATCTTCAGACACGCAAGTACCAATTGAAGTGATAACAGAAAATAAAGCTGAGAGAGTTACCACAAAAAAACTATCTGATTCCACCACCTTACTAACCATTTTATCTTTTGACTATGCTCTGTATGAAAAAATTCAGCAGGTGGTATCCAGTAATCAAGATAATCTTTTAAAAGCACCGTATTTGATTATTGACTTGCGTAACAATGATGGCGGCAGTGACCAAATAGCTGAAGTATTATATAAGATTTTAGGGGAAGCGAAGTACTGGAATACCTCTCCACAAATTTATGCCTCCTCTACCAATATTGACGGATGGGAAGCATACAAAAGCTTTTTAACAGATGAAGATTCACTGACTCATCTCAATAAAACAATTAAAAAAATGCGTGAACAGCAAAATCAATGGGTCAGTATGAGTTCATACAAAGAATCGCAAGAGGTGGTTACAAGCAAAGATATTTTAGCAACACCGCAAAAGGTGGTAATCTTGATCGATAAAAATTGCGGTAGCTCATGCGAACAATTTGTATTAACTGCGCAGCAAAATCCTCGTGTGGTCACGATGGGGCGGCCAACCTATGGCGCTCTTGATGCCTCAAATGTGATGGAAAAGACCTCGCCTTCCAAGCAACTTCAAATTTACTATGCATCAACCTATATTCACCGCCCTGCAGGTAAAGAAATTGACGGCGTTGGCATCCCGCCAGCCATCAAACTACCAAAACCACAAAACCAAGCTGAATATAGTGCCGAAATTCAACTTGCACAGCGTTATTTAGAACAAGGTCTATAATGACTATGATGTCTAGCTTTTAAACCTATTGTACTAAATCCAAATCAGCACAAACTTTCGAAACTGCTAATTGCAGATTTACTTCTGCATTTTTTAAGGCTTCTTCTAAAGGACAATCTGGTGGATTAATACCAATAATCTGGCTAAATCCTGATTCAAACAGATCCTCAATTCCTTCACCGACTAGACCCGCAAAAGCAATCACAGGTTTATTCAATTGTTTGGCCACTTGTGCCACCCCAAATGGTGTTTTACCGAATTTGGTTTGAAAATCAATTTTACCTTCACCAGTCAGGACATAATCTGCCTGAGCTATTTTCTCGCTCAATTGAACCTGTTCAATCATCAGTTCCACCCCGGAACGAATAGAGGCAGCGGTGAATGCCATTAAACCAAAACCCAGTCCACCGGCTGCACCCGCACCTGCAACATGACGATGATCATGGCCAATCTGCCTAGCGGCTACATCGGCAAAATGACCAAGGTTTTGATCCAGCTGCTTGACCATTTCCGGCATTGCCCCTTTCTGTGGGCCAAAGATTATCGATGCACCATGTGGTCCACACAGCGGATTATTGACATCTGATGCAATGATTATTTCAGTATCTGCTAAACGTGGATCCAGTCCAGATAAATCCATTGATTTGACCAGATCTAAGTTTCCACCACAGACCTGAATTGGCTCACCTACATGATTTAAAAACCGCACGCCCAGTGCCTGAGCCATCCCTGCACCAGCATCATTGGTAATACTGCCACCCAGCCCAATGATGATTTTTTTCACTCCCAGATCCAATGCCTGTTTAATCATCTCTCCTGTGCCATAGGTTGACGTGAACATCGGATTACGCTGTGAAGGTGGTAATAAATGAATGCCATTGGCCTTGGCCATTTCAATCACGGCGGTTTGACCTGCGTCCATTAAACCCCAATAGGTATGAATACGTTGCTCAAACAGTGGCCCGGTCACTTCACATGGAATTTGCTGTCCCCTTAGGCTTGAAATTAGCGCATCGACAGTTCCTTCACCACCATCAGCCATCGGTACCTGTATGATACAGGCATCCGGAATGACTTTCTGGATACCCCGCTGCATTGCTCCACATGCCTGTTGAGCACTCATACTTTCTTTAAAGGCATCTGGTGCAAGAACAAAGATTTTTGACATATAGCGACGATCACTCTTTTTGGTATCTCTACAGTATCAAAAAGAGTGTATATAATGCTCTTAAAACAAAGGATTAAACCTTAGATGAACTTTTCGGAACCTCACGGCGAATATAGGAAGCAAGCATCAGGTAGTTAATACCCTGAAATAAAATATCAACGGCTAGAAACAAGCCCAACACCCAGAACGGAGCATCTGGTGTCCGCAAGATCATGATTCCGGCCAGGAGAGTCAGTATGCCGGAAAACAGGATCCAGCCCCATCCCGCCATTGGCCGGAATACAAAGGCATTTATTAAGCGGATGACTCCTGCAATAATCAGGATAATGGCCAGAACATTGGTTAGAACGATCGCGGTTTGCACGGGTGTGGTAAAAGCAAAATATCCGGCGACTAAATACAGCAGGCCAAATAAGGCCCAGAACCAGCGCATACCGCCCTCAAAAATCTTGAAGGATGCGATAATATGTAAGACCCCACCGACCATCATCAGCACGCCAAATATAAATACTGCAGATAAGGTTGCCACAGGTAAGGTCGCCAATAAGATCAAACCAAAAATAACCAGCAAAATACCAAAGAGCAGATACCATTTCCGGTTTCGATGTAAGGAATCGAATACAAGGTCATTACCTACTGTTTTCATTTTTATTCTTCTTGATGCTGTTCGTTTAATTTATCTTAAGCGATTTAATTGACCATACTGTATAAAAAATGCAACTTTCATGTCATGACTTCAAGCTGGCAACAGCTATGGGGTCAGTGACAAGGAGGTTGTTATTCTTTCCACCCAAGTTCAATGGCTGTGATCGCATTAATTAATGTCTGCTCTAAAGCATCTGGCATTTTGCTGGTCGTTTGAGAAGTGGGAATATGACCTGCCATCAGCTCTGCTTTGGCTTGCGGAAACAAAGGTTGCTGATCTGGAAATGCATAACCCACCGGATAAAGCGGCTGTCCTGTCGCTAAATCATATTTGTCCGAGGCCCCAAAAGCATGCAGCAACTCATGTACCAAGACAATTTTATTCTGTTCAGCCTGTTTTTTGGAGGCAAATAAATTGACTGATCCAATCCGGCCTTTTTGCAAGGCAGTTGAATGCCTTAATTGCTTGGTTTGTGCAGGATCATAATAATTTAAATATAAAGTCACACTAGGTGAACCATCAGTACTTTGATGCTGTTTCCAGGCATAAAAACGGAATTTCAAACTCCATAAAACGGTATCGATGAGTGAGGCCTGCTCAGGGACTTTCGGCGGTAAAGCGTTAAGTTCACGACCTAAATTAAAATAAAAATAAGTTGGCTGACCACGATATTGCTGTGCTGCTTTTTCCAGATATTCCCTGGCTCCATTCAGATCCTGACCCGACAGTTGCTGGATATATTGCTGTGTGGTCGGCAATCCATCAGCATTAATCGGATGTAGCAATACCATAACCGGTTTGGACCAGTTCTGATTTTGGTCCCGATAGGCATTGACTGCAACAATCAACAAGATGATTAATAAAATCAGAATCCGAATCTTTTTCCACATGTCATTTACACGCTCTGTTTTTTTATTTTTCTTAAATACATCTGGCTCATTTCAATCTTGGTTTCAAAAAGATTTAGAGTTTTAATTAAACCTGACAATTTGGCTCTACCATAGTTACGAGAATCAAAATCAGGTTTTACTGCACTGATATACTGTCCCACCATACTTAAATTCGCCCAACCATTTTCATCCGCATTATCTTTTACAGCTTTATAAATCAGATTCAGCGTAGCTCGATCCATCCCTTCAGGAAGATTTGAATTTTCCTTAGTTGGAGTCACCATCTTATGGTCTAAAGATTTGTCAGAGCTTACTCCTTTCTTCGGGGAAGTATTAGCGAGTTCATCCTCTTCCTGCTGCTTGATATCAATGTCTGCAATTAAGTTTTCCACATAAATAAACTTATCACATGCTTTTTTAAAGGCTTCTGGAGTCGTTTTCTTTCCAAAACCATATACACTCAAGCCATTTTCACGGATTCTTGATGCTAAAGGAGTGAAATCACTATCACTGGAGACGATACAGAAACCATCCAAAGCACCTGCATATAACAAGTCCATGGCATCAATAATCAGGATCATATCCGTGGCATCTTTACCCTTGGTATAGGCGAATTGTTGTACCGGAGTAATAGCAAGTGGAAGTAGCACATCTCGCCATTTCTTTAAAGTTTCGCTACTCCAGTCCCCATACACACGTTTGACACTGGCAATGCCATATTTCGCGACTTCTTCTAAGACTGATGAAATGGCATTGATGGAAGAATTATCGGCATCAATTAATACAGCAAACTTTTTGGTCTGAATATCCACATTTACCCCAAAATATTATTTTTAATTTTTTCTATAAATGATTCTGACATAAAAAATGCCGACTTTCGTCAGCATTTTTTCAATCTTGAAGTTTAGGCCTCAACCCATTTGCCATCCTGATAGACCAGCGACCATTTGGTTTGCTTGCCTTCAGGGGTTTCCGAACCAATATATTGAGACTGGTTCTTACGGCTGAATTTCACCAAGGTTGGATTTCCTTCAGGATCCACATCTGGTGCCTGCAAAATAAACTGATATTTTGGATCTAGCTGATCCGCTACAGTACGCAGTTCTGCAACCTTCGGTGCGCGAGTTTCACGGACTTTCGGGAACTTGCTCGCGGCCAGGAACAGACCGGCGGCACCATCACGCAGAACAAAGAAATCATCATGCTTGGTTGAACGTAAGTGTTCCATCTTGATCGGATCAACACGCGGAGGCGCAGGTTGACCATTCTTCAAGACTTTACGGGTATTCTCACAGCTGGTACAGGCAAAATATGGACCAAAACGGCCAGTTTTCAGCTGCATTTCACCATCACATTTATCACATAGAATGGTTGGGCCATCATAACCCTTAATCTTGAATTCGCCTTCTTCCAGCTCATAACCTGTACAGTCCGGGTTATTACCACAGATATGCAGTTTACGGCCGCCATCAATCACATAGCTGTCCATTGCAGTGCCACAGACTGGACAACGTTTTTTCGACATCAGGTCAGCAGTTTCTGCTGCATCATCATCAGACAGTGCAGCCAGAGATTCAACCGGAGTCAGGTTCAATGTACCTTTACAACGTTCTTTCGGTGGCAAGTTATAACCCGAACAGCCCAGGAATACGCCTGTTGTACCGGTACGGATCTGCATCGGACGGTCACATTCTTTACAATGGACTGCTTCAACTTCGACAGGCTGATTGCGGCGCATGCCGTTTTCACCCTGAGCATTGGTCAGACGTTTTTTGAAGTCACCATAGAAGCTGTCTAACAGATCTTTCCAGTTACGCTCACCATCTGCCACTTTATCCAGCTGACCTTCAAGGTCTGCAGTAAAGTCATAGTTCATCAGGTTATTGAAGCTTTCATCCAGACGATCGGTGACGATCTCACCCATCTTCTCGGCAAAGAGACGACGGTTCTCCAGTTTTACGTAACCACGATCCTGAATGGTCGAGATAATGGCAGCATAAGTCGAAGGACGACCAATACCTTTTTTCTCAAGCTCTTTTACCAATGATGCTTCAGTAAAACGTGCCGGTGGTTTGGTAAAATGTTGAGATGGATCTAGTTTTTCCAGCTTCAGCACTTCACCAACTTTCACAGCAGGCAACAGTACATCATCATCAGATTTGTTCTGGCCACGAACTTTGGTGAAACCATCAAATACTAAGGTACGACCTTTGGCTTTCAGTTCAACACCATTCGCATCCACTAAAATAGTCGATGATAAATATTCTGCTGGTGTCATCTGACAAGCTACAAATTGACGCCAGATCAGGTCATACAGACGCTGTGCATCACGTTCCACTCCAGCCAGACTATCGCCTTTCAATGCCACATTGGATGGGCGAATGGCCTCATGGGCTTCCTGCGCACCAGCTTTATTACCATAACGGTTCGGCTTGGCTGGCAGATATTTCTCGCCATATTCAGACTCGATATGACCACGCACCATATTGACTGCATCATCACTCAGGAAGGTGGAGTCAGTACGCATATAGGTAATGAAACCAGCTTCATACAGGCGCTGTGCCAGCATCATGGTTTTCTTTACCGAGAAACCTAGACGGGTACTTGCGGCCTGTTGCAAGGTAGACGTGATATACGGCGCACTTGGATTCACCTTGGTCGGCTTATCTTCACGGCTAATAACTTTATATTCAGCGTCTTTAATCAGATTCAGTAAAGCATCTGTTTCAGCTTTATTATGCAGCTTTAAAGTCTTGCCATTTTGCTTGACCGCTTCCAGACGAATATCATCTTTCTTGGATTTGGTATCTGCAAAAACCTGCCAGTATTCTTCAGGAATGAACTTACGAATTTCACGTTCGCGTTCCACGACCAGCTTTACAGCGACAGACTGTACACGCCCCGCAGACAGACCACGGGCAATTTTTTCCCATAGCAGTGGCGAAATCATGAAGCCGACGACACGATCCAGGAAACGGCGTGCCTGCTGGGCATTGACCTTATTGGTATCTAGACGTGAGGGCTGTTTAAACGCTTCCTGAATGGCATTTTTGGTAATTTCGTTAAAGACCACACGTTGATAGCGTGAATCATCGCCGCCGATCACTTCTTTTAAATGCCAGGCAATCGCTTCCCCTTCACGGTCCAAATCCGTTGCGAGATAGACTTCATCGACTTGCGATGCCAGTTTTTTCAGTTCAGCGACTACGCCTTCCTTGCCCGGAAGGACTTCATATTTGGCTTTCCAGTCATGTTCTGGATCGACACCCATCCGGTTAATCAACGCCTGCTGTGATTTTTCCGCTTTTTCTGCTTCAGTCAGCTTGGTTCGGGTCACCGGTTTTTTCTCTGCAGTTTTCGCAGAGCCGCCCGTTGGCAAGTCACGCACATGACCCACCGAGGATTTCACGATGTAGTTTGAACCGAGATACTTGTTGATTGTTTTCGCTTTTGCAGGCGACTCCACAATCACCAAGGCACGTTTACTTCCAGCGTCGGAAGACTTCGCCGTGCTGCTTTTTGATGTGGACCGAGGAGCGTTCGCCATATTAACCGTTTAATCCTGTTTATTTCTAAAATTAAAGTTCAGCCAAAGAATGTAATAGTGCCTTGATGTCATCAAGTTGTGTGGCTCTAAGATCAGATTCTTCATCCCAATAGAGTCCTACACAGTTTGCCTGCATATCAATAGCATAAATGCCCTTTAATGCAATGGGAAAATCTTTAAATTTGTCATCCCCATACACCAGTTCAAGTTTGTTATCAACCACGCGGGCACGCATCAGCGGTAAACGGGCATCTGGAAGCAGCACACTATAATAGGCCACCATACTGGCACGACTTTCAGTCGCCTTGGGAATGTTGGTCCAGTCCGGTGCAACCACCAGACGTGGATGTAAGCCCATCTTGCGGGCTTTATCACGCATAAGTCCTAATGCCTTTTCTCTAGGACTCACACGCAGACCAAAAATAGACCCCAGTACGAAAACGATGATGACAACTGCCACCCAGATTCCGGTATTTTCCATAGTTCAACCTTTATGTTCTTATATTAGATTTGCATAAGCCCGCTATAAAAGGCAAGCACCGCTGGATAAATTTAATTTCCCAGCAGCTGCGGACTATAAATAATTTCCCGTTTATTTAACTGTATTAGCTGATGTTTGATGAGTAAATCGAGTGATTCTCGTACCTCTTCCTTAGGCACGCATCGCTCTAGTAACGCCTCGAAACTGGCAATAAATTTAGGCCGACGTTCTGCAAAAACATTGAGATAAGGCATCAGGCGCAGACGTAAATGACTTAATTTTCTTTCAGTCACTTCATCTTGAGTTTCGACGGTTTCGACGGTTTCGACGGTTTCGACGGTTTCGACGGTTTCGACGGTAGCTAAATGCTGTTTATAAAATTTTTCAATTGCTGCAGTCTGATATTGAAGCTTACCAGACTGATTTTTAATAATTTTTATTCTAATTAATTCATCTACTAAAAGCTGAGCATATTTTTCTTCCACTTTTAAATTGGCTTTAAGCGAGTTGATTAAAGTTTCTACTTTTGCAGGCTTAGAAAAGTTACTTCTCACTAAATTGGAGCAGTATTGAAAAATCAGTTTTTGAATGTCTATTTCTGCTTTTATTTGCTGAGCAATATTTGGATTGACTAATGGTTTAGCTGAAATAACTTTAGCCTGAAATTTCGCAATTTTAAGTAAGTCCGCCACATATTCCATAGAAAAGTCATTCGACATAATCTCGAAGCAAACTTCAGAGCTTTTATATTGGGTAGAAAGCTGTCCAGCAATAAAACATAGGCCAAAATCAGCAGCGTCTTTACCTATTTTAGGCATCTTCAGGACTTTTAGTTTTCCTGCACTGATTGCAGGTGCAAGCCTGACGACACCATCCAGACTAAACCCCATGGGCGTTTTGGCATAGACCAGATAAACATATTGATATTGGGCAAGATATTGAAGGAGCTCTGTTTCAGTTTTAGGTAAGTTTTCAATATCCAATAAAAGTATTTTTTTCATATGCCCTCATGAGATTATTCTAATTTAGAAACATCTCATGACTATATAACACTTCGTGACCATTCCAATAAATATATCCTTTTTCAATCAACTCTTTAAGTAAAAGACGGACATCGGATTTTGGAAATAACTGCTCGAGCAAATCACGTAATTCATAAATATCTTTAGGCTTATTTCCCTGTAATTCGCGCAGCTTGCGTGCAACTTCGAGCTGTACCGGATCAATTTTATTAAAGTTTTTGAACAGGCCTTGCTGGGCAGACTGGATTAGAGATTGAGCAGGTTCAACAACAGGCTCTTCAGGATTAAGCTTCGAGACCACCTGATTCAAAGCTGGTTTTTCAATGGGTACATGTTCATTGAGATCCAGCTGCACCCACTGTTTCAGCACTTTTTTACGGAAACTGATTTGCTCGTCATAACGTTTGACTATTTTCAGATTAATCAGCATGCCAACTACATGCTGGGCTTTGCCTGGTAAAACTTGCAGAATATTGGTGACAGAATTTTTTAAGGTTTCGAGCGTGGTCGGTTTACCACTCATCTTGCCGAGCGCATCACAATATTTTTTCACCAGCTGCAAAGCCGGTTTAGCTTTAATGGCTTCAATACTTGGCAACTGGATTTTGGGTTTATCTTGAGTCTCTGTTGATGCATCCTCTGGCAACACCTGAATCAGGCTGCAATCAATATCTGAAGCCTGTAGCATCTGCATTAGCATTTCACTGCTATCCATCGCAGAGATCAGCTCGACCTGAGTATCTGCTTCCAGCAAAGCCATCAACTGGCCCACAATCACGGCATATTCATATTCCTTATGCTCTGCTTCCGGGACATCCAGAATGATAATTTGTCCACTGCTGATCCAGCTCGCCAACTCAGTCAGTTCTTCTAGAGCAAACTCGAATTTTCCGGCACAGTTAAACAAATACAAGGTCGGATAATGTTCAACAATGTCACGTAACAGTTTGGCTGTAGGAAAGTTATTTTCGAGATCAAGAAGGACAACTTTTTGGCGCATAAGGCAAGATTAAAAACTGAGCTAGAAAAATACTATTAGAGTAGGAAGTGTGTGAAAGGTCAAATAGTTTCCTCCTTCCATGACGATATTTAGATTTTAAAGATCATCTTGGACGAAGTAAAAGTGGCGACTTGGTTTAGGTTTATCGAGCTTCACCTACTTAAAAGAAAACCCTCACGACTGGAGGGCTTTCTTTTTGTTTTCTTTTTAAAAATTATTTGTAAATTAATAATGCGGTGGACGGTTGGTGACCGGATCAAAAGCATCAATCCCTTCGGACAAATCTGCAGACTCAACACGTTGATATAACAACTGCATTTGTTTTTTTAAATCGGCAATTTCCAGATTCTGGCGAGTGACCTGCTGATTCAGCTGTTCAACTAAATCATCTAAAAATGCAATTCGCACTTGCAAATCTTCAATGGGTGCGGAAAATGACGCCTGATCATTTAGATTTTGTTGTTTAGTCATTTTAAGTCCTCATTTGGGATTTCAGGAAACATTAACATTATGGCCTATATTACTTTAAGGGATGTCCAACTGGCATTTGGCGGACCTGCCTTGCTCGACGGCGCCAACTTTAATTTGGAACGCGGTGAACGAGTATGTTTGATTGGCCGTAATGGTGAGGGTAAGTCTACCTTACTTAAACTGATTGAAGGAAGTTTACTCCCGGATAGTGGTGAAGTTTCGTTACAAAATGGCATCACCATTTCCATGCTGGCCCAAGACGTGCCAATGGATTCCGGCAAGGTTGCAGATATTGTTGCCGACGGCGCTGGTGAAGCTTCAGAAGTGTTGCGTGCTTACCATGAAGCCAGTGAAGCTTGCGTGCTCGGTGATATGGAAGCCTGTGACCGCATGGGACATTTGCAGCATCAGATGGATCAGCTGGATGGCTGGGCTTTAGAAACTAAGGTTAATTCAATCCTAAGTAAAATGGGACTGGATCCTGAAGCGGATCTGGCCGATTTATCTGGCGGTCGTAAACGCCGTGTCCTGTTGGCACGTGCCCTGCTCACCCAACCTGATGTGCTGTTACTCGACGAACCGACCAACCATCTGGATGTCGAAAGTATCGAGTGGCTGGAAAAATTCCTGCTCGAGCAGAACAACCTGACCTTACTGTTTATTTCGCATGACCGTGCCTTTGTGGACAGTATTGCGACCCGTATTGTCGAGCTGGACCGTGGTATTTTGCGTAGCTATGAAGGCAACTATTCACGTTACCTCGACCTGAAAGCTCAGCAGCTGGAAGCAGAAGAAAAACAGAATGCCCTGTTCGAGAAAAAACTGGCTGAAGAAGAAGCCTGGATTCGTCAAGGTATTAAAGCGCGCCGTACCCGTAACGAAGGTCGTGTCCGTGCTCTGAAAGAATTGCGTGAAGAGTCTAAAGCACGCCGCTTCCAGCAAGGCAAAGTCAACATGTCGACTCAGGAAGCACAGCGTTCAGGTAAAGTGGTGTTCGAGATTGAACATCTGAGCGTGAAGTTTAGTGACAATGCACCGATCATCAATGACTTCTCGGCGCTGGTAATGCGTGGTGACCGTATTGGTCTGGTGGGTGATAATGGTGTCGGTAAAACTACACTAATCAAAGCCATTCTGGGAGAAATCGAGCATGGCGGTACAGTCAAAACCGGTACCCAGTTGGAAATTGCGTATTTTGACCAGCTACGTAATGTGCTGGATCTGGAAAAATCAGTTAAAGATAACGTTTCGGAAGGTTCAGATCATGTCGATGTGAATGGCCAACGTCGTCATATCTATAGCTATTTACAAGACTTCCTGTTCTCCCCAGAACGTGCCCGTACGCCAGTTAAAGCCCTTTCAGGTGGTGAACGCAACCGTATTCTGCTCGCCAAACTATTACTGAAACCATCCAACCTGATCGTGATGGACGAACCGACCAACGATCTGGATATGGTGACGCTAGAACTGCTGGAAGAAATGCTGGCGGAATACAAAGGCACCCTGCTACTGATCTCGCATGACCGTGCTTTTATGGACAATGTCGTCACATCAACCTGGGTCTTTGATGGCAAAGGCAATATTGATGAATATGTCGGTGGCTATCAGGATTATCTGGAACAACGTCCAGATCAAACTGTGGTTGACCAGAAAATGGCAGTCAAAAAAGCTCAGGCCAAAGCCGAAGCAGCGGTTACACCTGCAGCATCGGCTCCGAAGAAAAAACTCAGCTATAAAGATCAGCGTGAACTGGAAATGTTACCGGCTGAAATTGAAGCACTGGAAAAAGAACAAGCTGAACTTTCCGATAAACTGGCGGATGGCTCGTGGTTTGTCACAGATGCAGCAGCAGCGACCAAGGCTTCTGAACGTTTAGGCGAAATTGATGAGATTTTGCTAGAAAAAATGGAACGTTGGGACGAACTGGAAAATATGACCAAAGGCTAATCTTTAAATCGCCTAGTCACTAAGCATCTGTATTCGTACAGGTGCTTTTTTATTTTACAGTTTTTTATTTCAAAAAGCTCTTCTGCTACACTGCTGACATCTTTGATTTTAAATATTGAATTTATGAGTCGAACGCCAGAATACCAACCCGGTGAATTTCAATGGTCATTCCTGTTACCGCAATACTGGGGTATCTGGGTGGGTATTGTATTTCTGATGATTCTGGCCATCTTACCTTGGGCGATTCAGCATCGTCTGGCAGATCTACTCGGCCAGATGGCATTTAAATATTTGAAATCTCGCCGTGAAACCACGCTTCGCAATCTGGAAGTCTGTTTCCCGGAATGGTCAGCTCAAGAAGTTCAGGACAATGCCCGTATGGTCTTTATTGACCAGATGCTCGGTGTATTTGAAACCTTGAATGCCTGGTACTGTCCAAAATGGTTTAAAGGCCGGGTACAAATTGAAGGGTTGGAACATATCCAGCAGGCTCAGGCAGAAGGTAAAGGGGCTTTATTGCTCGGTACCCACTCGACTTTGCTGGATGCTGGTGGTTATTTATGTGCACAGTATTTTGAGCCGGATGTGGTGTATCGACCACAAAATAATCCCTTGCTCGATATGCTGATTTACCGCTGCCGTGCCACCATTTATGCCAACCAGATTGACCATGATGATATGCGCGGTCTGGTGCGTAACCTGAAAAATGGCCATGCTATCTGGTACAGTCCGGATCAGGATTTTGGTTTAAAACAAGGCGTAATGGCGCCCTTTTTTGGGGTACCTGCGGCCACAGTAACTGCACATCGTCGCTTATTGAAAATGACCAAAGCCGCTGCAATTCCACTCTATTTTTATCGAACTGGTGATATTAAAGATCCATGCTACTGTGTGTTGATCGAGCCTGCGGTAGAGAACCTGCCAAGTGCGGATGAAGTCGATGATGCAACCCGGGTAAATCTGATTATTGAACGCCAGTTGCGCATTGCACCGACGCAATATATGTGGTTCCACCGTCGCTTTAAGACCCGTCCTGAAGGCTATGATAAAATCTATTAAAAACTAGAAAAAATATGGACGGTATTATTGGCAAGACAACTCAATGATCGGTTCCCTGATAAATCCACATTGCTTGTGTATGCCCTGCACGCTCAAAACCTAGAGCTTTATAAAATTCAGTGGCATGCTGATCAGCTACCAGAATTTTCTGATGAAATCCTGAATAACGTTGCAGCATTTCTTGCATGATCAGACGACCAATGCCCTGTCGCTGCACCTCTGGGTGAACCAATAAATGCGGGAAATACACCACCAGATAACCGTCTGAAATCGCATTTCCCAAGCCGAACAGCCGACCGTTGATACGTGCCGTCACCAGACTATGAGAATGCTGCAAAGCCTGTAAAAGTAATTGAGGTTTTTCTGCAGCTGACCATTGATTGACAAGATAGAGCTGTAGCACTTCGGATTCATTGACTGAATCATGATCAGAAATCATAACTTCCATTCAGGTAATATCCATTTTTTAATTTAAATTTTATTTTAATAATCAAATAATTATAATAAAAAAATAAGCTGAAAATAATTTAACCCGGGTTCTACATCCTGTAAAACCCGGGTTAATGAGGTTGTGCTTTCATATGTTATAATTGCTTCTTCGTTGTTGTGATTTCCCTTTCAGCATCATTTCCATGATGTTTTCATTCAGCTTCGTCTTCCTTATGAGAATATCCTTTCTCGACTCCCTGTGCTGATGAGCTTAGAATACGTGGATTCCTCTGTACTGCCCATTCGCAAGAAGCGGAAACTGCTGTAAGCAATATCGTACACTTTTCAGCTAAAACTATAAGAATTTCCCCTCATTCTTATAAGCCATCGCAATCTTATCAGTGACTTTTTTCTCTTCTTTCTCTGCCTTTTCAATTCCTTCCTGAATCGCTTCTTTGGCTTCCTGATCATCCTGATCCGTTTCTTCCAGCGCTTCCTGATGATGCTCAAATACCCGCCCAGTTTGTAAAACCAGATAAACCGGAAAATGATCTGACCCGACGTGTTTTAAACGCTCCATATGCACCAGAGCGAAATCGGTGCTGTGAAACACATGGTCAAGCGACCAGCGTAATAAAGGATAATCGGCATGGAAGGTATTTACATAGCGTCGACCGACACGTGGATCCAGCAAACCGCTGATACGCTGGAATAAACGTGTCGTGCGTGACCAGGCCACATCATTCAAATCTCCCATCACAATGCAGCTTTCATCCAGATCCTTAATCTGATCCCCTACAATCAGCAGTTCTGCATCACGTAAGGTTGAATCTTTGGCTTCAGTTGGACTTGGCGGTTTCGGATGCAGACAATAAAGCTGTACCGGCTGTCCGGAACGTAACATGACCTTGGTATGAATCGAGGGAATTTCATCACTCAGAATAAATTTAACCTCGGTTTCACTCAGCTCAAGTTTGCTGTACAGATGCATGCCATACAGATTATCCAAAGGTACGGGCACCCGATAGGGATAATCTGGCTCAATGACAGCCAATGCATCCTGCCATGCCTGATCGGTTTCCAACGTTAAGACCAAGTCTGGCTGATGGGTCTGGATCTGTTCAATCAGTAAATGATATTTAGTATTGGTGGTCAGAACATTTGAAACAATCAGGGAAATCTGACGATCCGGATCCAGCTGATCCTGCTTGACCTGCTTGACCTGTTTTTTCCAAACAAAGGTATAAGGCAAGACCATTTTCAGCTGATACGCCAAAGCAGCGATCAGGCCGACAAAAAGCAGCTGATTGAAGGCCGTCCATGGGTGATCGACCAGGAGAAAAAGAACAAAGGCAATGAAGCCCAAAACCAGAATCTGTAAACGTGGAAAATCTGCACCACGAATCCACCATTCATCTCGGGGAATCAGCGACCAGAAACTTAACCAGATGACCACGATTGCCATGATCTGGATAAACCCTACCATAAGATACACTCTTTACTAAGTTATTATTTTTTCTAAAAGAAAAATTGCTTTATCAATTTTGTATGTATCATAAAGCAGATATTTCGCTCAAGAATATTGATGTTTTGATTGTGTAGCTCTTGCAGTCACGTCCCTTTTTGATACACTCGAATCCCTTTTGATTTTTTAACGCACCGAGGCAAAGTGACATGAAAGTAGGTCTGGTCGGTTGGCGCGGGATGGTGGGTTCCGTCCTTATGCAACGTATGGTTGAAGAGAATGATTTTGCTCATTTTGAGCCATTCTATTTTTCTACCAGTAATGCGGGTGGTGAAGCTCCGGCATTTGGTGGTAAGACTGCCCCAGCACTTATGGATGCAACAGACATTAACAGTCTGAAGCAAATGGATGTCATTATTACCTGTCAAGGTGGCGATTACACCACTGAAGTTTTCCCAAAAATCAAAGCTGAAGGCTGGAATGGCTACTGGATTGATGCAGCATCTACCCTGCGTATGGATGATGAAGCAATCATCGTACTTGATCCGGTGAACATGCATGTGATCAAAGACGGTCTGGTCAAAGGCACCAAAACTTTCGTGGGCGGTAACTGTACTGTTTCCCTGATGTTGATGGGCTTAGGTGGTCTATTCCAGAACAATCTGGTGGAATGGGCAACTTCAATGACTTATCAGGCAGCTTCTGGTGCTGGCGCGCAAAACATGCGTGAGCTGATTACTGGTATGGGTTATTTATATAACAATACCAAAGACTTGCTGGATGATCCACGTTCTCCAATTCTGGACATTGATTCTAAAATTGCTGAATTGCAACGTGGTGAAGGCTTCCCGTCTGCAAACTTCGGTGTACCTTTAGCAGGTTCTCTGATTCCATACATCGACAAGCAGCTGGAAAGCGGCCAGTCTAAAGAAGAATGGAAAGGTCAGGCTGAAACCAACAAGATTCTAGGTAACCAGCAGATCGTACCGATTGATGGCCATTGTGTACGTATCGGCGCAATGCGTTGTCACTCTCAGGCATTAACCCTGAAACTTCGCAAAGACGTTCCACTGGATGAGATCGAAGATATCATTGCAAATGCAAATGACTGGTCTAAAGTTGTGCCAAACACTCGTGAAGCCTCAATGACTGATCTGACTCCTGTTGCAGTGACTGGCACATTAACTGTACCTGTTGGTCGTCTGCGTAAACTGAACATGGGTAAAGAATACCTAGGTGCATTCACAGTAGGTGACCAGTTACTTTGGGGTGCTGCAGAACCTTTACGTCGTATGCTGCGCATCTTGATTGACTATAAAAACTCTTAAGTTTCCGTCAGGAAATAAAGCATGAAGCCGATCTTTATTGATCGGCTTTTTTGTGTAACTATTGCGTAAGTATTTTACAAAAAACAAACATCCCGTTAATCTATAATTTTCGCTATGCGATAATGACTGAGCTCACAGATGACTGTATATAACAAATTAAAGCTTGCCATTTTAGCCATTGTTGCTTCACAAAATATCTATGCGATTAATGTAGATTCGGTACAAATCCAGTCTGCACCTGGGGAATTGCTTTATGCGGAAATGAATTTCCGTCAATCAGATATTAACTTGCCCATTGAGGTAAGTTTAGCCTCGCCAGAAGACCTGATTTCTATGGGCGCATCGCATCAGCCACCGGGTCATTTGAATTTTTTCACCCGTCGCAACAGTAATGGAACTGGGGTTATTACCATTACCTCCTCGCGCCCGGTTACTGATCGTGAATTAAATATCATTGTTAAAATCAAGGAAGGCAATGCAGCACGCCTACAGCATATCCGTACTGCATTAAGACCTAAAACTGATTTGTTACAGGCCAGCCTGAAACAGACTGAACAGCCCCTCGCGCCTGTCGTAGTCGTGAGTGAAAAAGATATTGCCCTGAACTTACCGGTGAGTACGCGTTATACCAATGCACAATCCAAACCAACCACCCCGTTTGTGGCAGAAAAACCGTTAGCCTTACAAAACACAGCACCTCCTGCATTATCAGCCAGCTCTATCCCTAAAACAGCGTTAGCTGCTGTGACCCATGAGCCGACATCGAGTATTGCAGCTCAAGTCACAAGCCCAACAAAACTTAATACTGAAACTGCGGTAGCAGCGACAAGTCATAGTTCACAGCAAGCTGGCAATGTAAACACTGCGCCAGTGAATACTTCATCCAAAGCAGCTCACGCGACTGCGGCTCAAGCAGATGCAACGTCAAACTTACAGGCTGCAGCTACAAAAATTCAGGCTGAAACAAAACCAGCTGAAATTACAATAGATCCAACAAATAAAAATGCAGCCTCAGCGCAAGTTTCTGCACCGACAAGCACTGAAAACCAGATGGTGTCCAGTGATCCACTTGTCAAAAAATATGCAGAACAACAGGCTCGCAAGCAGGCGGCATCCAGCACTGCACAGGACAAACCAAATTTAGCGACTAAAACTCAGGCACAGCCGGCAGCCATCAAACAAAGCACCTCAACCCAGATCAAGCCGACGTATGTGGTACAGTCAAATGAGTCGCTTTGGGGCATTGCTTCCAGGATTGCCAATGAACAGCAGCGTCCAGTAAGTGAGGTCATGCAGCAGATCAAGCGTGAGAATGAACATGCTTTTATTGGGGGTGATGCTAACCGCTTGCGTAAAGGCGCAGCACTTAATTTAGCGACCGTTCATACTGCGAAAACTCCGATACAGGCCTCAGCAATTAAGTCTGCTCAAGCACCCTCTAAACCTGCTGCAAAAACCAAATATCGCCTGAATGAGGCTGAAATGAGCCTGGTTGCCGAGAATCAGCGTGATTCCGGCCAGGTTTCTGCCAACTCAAACACAAAAGAAAATCGAACTTCGAAAGAGTTGTCATTAAAAGTTATGACAGCCCGTGAAAAAACCGTTAAATTACAGAGAAACGTAACTGAACTAGAATTGGCACTCAATCAGAAGGATCACAGAATTCAATTATTAAATGCTCGTCTTGCCCAGCTGCAACAACAGCTTAAAGCACAACAGGCAGATAAAAAGCCAATTAATTAAAAAGTTACACATGACGATTTATTGGGATAGGCGAACTTAAGGACTCTATCCCCAAGGGGTAAAACATGCTGATTTATGTGATTCCATTAGTGATATTGATCATCGTATTAATTGTCATAAAAAAACGACAAGATGCTCAAGAATCAGATAAAGCAAAAACTAAAACTGTAAAAGTGAAAAAACCTGGCGCTGCGTCAAAATCCACTTCACAAAGAACCAAAGTGGTCGAGCCAGCCGGAGTCGTTAAAAAATCAGCAACGCCTCTATCAGCAGAGACACGCAAGAAAATTGAAGGTCTGATTCAGGAACGTAATTTCTTTGCAGCTGAAGCGCAAATCAATCAGGCACTGAATCGCGATAATTCTCAACATGAGTTGTATTTACTGCTACTCGACATTCATATCCTGCAAAAAGATGAATTTGCGATTTCACAGCTGATTAACCATGTCCGTTCTCTAGGACTGGAAGATATTCTGACTCAGGCTGAGGTCAAAAAGCGTGAGTTCGAAAACTCTTCGGTAGCTGTTCAGGATACTATTGATTTCCCAAGTGCTCAGCCACAAACCCCTCCTGTACAGGAAAGCAAACCTTCTACAGATGCCTTTGCAGACCTGGTTGCCGCTCCCGCTTCAAACGAACAGGCATTTGATGCCTTACAACAGGAACTGCAACCGAGCAAACCAGCTGCTGTAGCGGAACCAGTACCTGATATCCAACCCTTAGAGTTCAACTTTGAACCGAAGATTCCAGCGGCTGAGCCAGTAAAAACGGAAGAAGTTCCGCCTGTATCAGATAATTCAGTTGAATTTGATCTTCAGATGAATACTGCTGAAACCCAGACTGCTCCAACAGCAGCAACTGAGTCAGCACCGGTTCTGGATTTTAAGCTTGAGCTTGAACCATCTATATCCTTAAAAACAGAATCAGCGCCTGCAACAACAGAAGAAATCCAGCCTTTAGATTTCTCTTTCTCTTTAGACACTCCAATACCTGCAGCAGAAAAAACAGCCGAACCTGCGACTGAGTTTGACCTGTCTAGCCTCGATATTGCAACGCCTGCAACTGAAACGCCTGCTGCGACTGAAACATCTGGACTAGATTTTAAACTTGATAATGTCGAAGCTGTAAAAGAGGCTCCTGTTTCTACAGGGGTGAATTTTGAGATTCCGACAGCGCCTGTGACTTCAACAACCGATCAACATGATCCATTGGTGCAGTCCTTCCCGGAACTGATGGAAGTTAATGAAGCGGACCTTAACCTGGAGCTGGCACAGCAATATATCCAGTTAGGCGCTTATGCAGCTGCCCGTGAAGTCATAGCTGAACGTGAAGCTGAATATACAGCAGCACAACGTCAGCAAGCCGATCAGTTGCTGAATCAAATCGCATCTTAATCAATTTCCCTTTACACTAAAGCAGTCACATTTGGCTGCTTTTTTTATGATGAAAGATATTGCACTGATTTATATGGGCGGCACCTTTGGCTGTGTCGGTGATCCGCTCGCCCCTATGTCTGCCGATTTATTTATTCCAAAACTGGAACAGCTACTTACAGATCAACCGTTCATTCAGTATTACTGCGCTCCTGTGATTAAGGACAGTAGTGCCTGTACTGCTACAGACTGGTTAGAACTGGTGCAATTTATCCAAAATCTGCAATCTGAACAGCAGATACAACATTTTGTGATTATTCACGGGACAGATACCCTGAGCTATGCCAGCGCAGTATTGGCACATTTTATGGGGAATTCGGCTCATATTGTGCTGACTGGCAGCCAGTATCCCCTCCTGAATGCTGAAGGCGATGCGCAACGCGAATTTAGCGATGCCATGGACAATCTGAGCTTTGCGCTCGCTTCAGTAACTCAGTGTAATGCAGGTGTTTATCTGGCTTTTCATCAGCAACTGATTCATGCTCAAACTGCCTTAAAGCAACATACCACTGAGCTGAATGCCTTTACTGGTCTGGATGCGCATATCGCTATTCAGGCCAACCAGCAAAGTCATCAGGTTACAGCAGACGATATTGCCAAAGCTCTGGATTTTAACTGTATGAGCTTGATGATGCAGCCGATCGATTTAGTTCAACAGTTCAATAATCTGAAAAATATTTTGGCCTATCCTCCGCATTTTCTATTCCTGCAAGGCTTTGGAACCGGCAATCTGGCCGTCAATCCAGAGATCGTAGATTTTATCAATCAGCTCTATGCCAAAGGCTGTATCTCGGTCTTAACTACTCAAGTGCCTTTCGGTGCCACCGATCAGCGTTATGCCATTGCTGAATGGGTGCATGATTGCAAAATTCTACTCAATGAAAGTTATGGCCATGCTGATCTTTATGCAAAAGCCCTAAAAATGTATTTACAATATGACACGGTAGAACAATGGCATGCCCATTGGTACGATTAGTCAGGTTTCGAGGTCATTATGCAGCGTTTTGCGGTGGGAATTGAGTTTTGTGGAACGAATTATCGAGGTTGGCAGACTCAACAACCGGGCGTAATCAGTGTTCAGGAAACCATCGAGAAGGTTCTCAGTAAAATTGCCGATGAACCGATTATTCTGCATGGTGCAGGCCGAACCGATGCCGGCGTGCATGCGACCAATATGGTCGCACATTTTGATACCCATGCCTTGCGTTCTGAACGAGGCTGGTTAATGGGCTCAAATAGCCAGTTACCTAAGGATATCTCAATCCAATGGATCAAGGAGATGGATGATGGCTTCCATGCACGCTTTAAAGCACAGGCACGCCGTTATCGTTATATTGTCTATAACTATCCGGTACGCCCTGCCTTGCTGCATAAACAGGTCACTCATATTTACTATCCACTTGATGTCAAAAAGATGATTGAAGCGGCTGCAAAGTTTGAAGGCACACATAACTTTGAGAGTTTCCGTGCAGCAGCCTGCCAGTCCAATCAGCCGGTACGTCACGTCCGTCACTGCCGCCTGATCCAGCATGGGCCTTATCTGATTCTAGATATTCAGGCGGATGGCTTCCTGCATCATATGGTACGCAATATCATGGGCTGTTTGCTGGAAATCGGCCAAGGCATGTATGGGGTTGACCATATTGACCATATTTTTGCAGCAGAAGATCGTAAAGCAGCCGGTGTTACCGCACCACCGGACGGTCTGTATTTTATCCAGGCTGAATATCCAGAGTATTTTGACCTACCCAAAGTACCTTTGGGTCCATACTGGTTAAATATGCCGGAATAAGCTAATTATTTTTAATTTTTAAATCCCTCCTAACCTCCCTTTGAAAAAGGGAGGAACTCCTCTCCTTTATTAAAGGAGGGGTTGGGGGAGGATTTTAGATTTTAAAGATTAACGTTGTTTCCGCTTTCGATATTCAACCGGTGTTTCATTGGTCCAGCGTTTAAACGCACGGTAAAAAGTACTTGGCTCCGAGAATCCAGTCAGATAAACAATCCGCTCCACACTTTCATTGGTACTCGCCAATAGACGTTTAGCCAGACGACAGCGATAATCAGACAGAATCTGCTGGAAACTGGTATTAGCCTCACTGAGCTGGGTACGTAAACGGCGTGGAGTAATATTCAGTTGAGCGGCTACAGTTTCTAGCGTTGTTTCACCACTTTCTAAAGTAGAGCCAATAGCCCGACGCACTTCCCCGACTAAATCGTAACGAGCCAGTTCCTGTAATTTTTCAATTGCCAGCTGTTCATGTAGCTGCAACAGTTCCGGCTCTGCCTGCCAAAGCGGGAAATCCAGAATACTGGGATCAAAATACAAACGGGTTTCTTTCTGGCCCAGACTTACCGGACATTCATAAACCCGGAAATATTCTTCATCTGCCGCGCCTTTGGAAAAATTGAAATCGATATAGATCGGTTCAAAACGGCCTTCAGTAATAAATTTAAAGAAACGCAACACACCTGACATCGCACATTCGGTAAAGTGACGATTGACCAGACTTTCAGCAAAAGGCTGTTCACCATTGGTCAGATAGCAGCGATCATCTTCGACCACCAGCTTGGCATGAAAGGCATCACTGATCAGACGCTGATAAGCCAGTGCACGTTTCAAGCCTTCACCAAAATTCTCTGATGAAATAAACAGATGCTCGATCACCTGTCCGCGATAGAGCGGCAAATGTTCACCCAGATGCAATCCGATATCCGGGTCCTTACTGACCTCTTCTGCTGCAACCCAGAAGGCATACTGAGCACTAAGCGGAGTACGGTCATTGGTCTCCACCTGATTTAAAGCGACTCCTGCTTTTGTCAGAAGTTCTTCTGTTGGCAAACCTGCACGACGAATCGCCTGATAGCCTAAACGCAATACGACTGATGCATCCGTTAGCTGACTCACTCAAAAACCTTCCTTGTATGTACTTCATTTATACTTAAAAAGATTGAAATTAGATTAACTGTGATTGACCAAACTGACAACAGATACCACACGCTTTTTAGTTAAAAAGTTTAAACTCACACTTCGCTTATTTTACTGACAGATGATCAGTCTAACGCCCGTTACACCTTGTGTTTTGCGAAAAAATTGACTATAATTTGCGCCTTTCCAATTTATTCATTCAGGTAGGCTATGGCCAATAAAGAGGAACTCATCGAGTTCGAAGGCGTTGTCACCGAGACGCTTCCTAATACTATGTTCCGTGTACGTTTAGAAAACGGTCACGAAGTAATTGCCCATATTTCTGGTAAAATGCGTAAACACTATATTCGTATTTTGACTGGCGATAGCGTGAAGGTCGAAATGACTCCTTATGATTTGACTAAGGGTCGTATCACATACCGTGCGCGCTAAGTTTTAGCGGAAGCAAAAGCCACTTATCCAGTGGCTTTTTTATTGCCTTTTCTTTTATATCAACTCCCCTGCACATTCCCTATACTGCATTCGAAGATAATAATTTCTATTTTTCCTCTAATAAAAACAGTGAATCATTCATGCAAAAAATCTTGCTTTCTCTGATCCTAGGAATCAGCCTGACTGCCTGCGCCACTACCAATTCGACAAAATTACGACAAATAGATCAGCAGTTATAGCAATATATCGGCCAATCTGCAGAGTCGATTCGCAAGGATCTGGATTTAACTGCACTCGGTTTTAAGACCTCAAAAGCACCTGTACAAACGGAAAAATGTCTGAGTTATACCGTACTTCGCACCATTGAACTTCCGCTGGGAACACCGGCCATTCAGCAAAGTGTCAGTATAGATGCCCCTGTACGACTCGCAACTGCACCCGGCCCGGGTTATCAGGTTGAAATGCCCTGTCAGATTCATTTTCAGCTAGAACAAGGGATTGCTCAATCCGTGCAATATAGCGGACGTGCCTGTTAAGACTTATTTTTGCGTTTTATTCATTTTAAAGTGGATATAAGAGCGTTCTAAGTTGTCTTGAATTTGACAGCTACAGCTAACTGCCTGATTGATCCTGTCTTGCCTAATAATAAATTACAACAGTTCCTCTCACACTTTGCTACTACACTGTTTTTAAGCGTTCCTTGAGTAGGAGTGATGTGATGTTGTTAAGCAAAGGTACTTCTCTGGTATTGGGCTTGAGCATCCTGTTGCTCGGTCTGTCAGGGTGTGCACAAACACCTACGATCAGCCAGACTGACCGTGAAACTTATTTACAGCAATTTATTGGGCAGAGTAGCCAGTATATTGATCGCAATTTAGATCTGAAACGTTTGGGTTATCAGCAAATCAGTGAACCTGAGCTCAGCTCCCAACAGCTCAGCTATGTCGTGGAACGTCCTGTGACCGTTCCCTTACCGATTGCCCAGTTTCCGGCAGCAGGTACTGGCACAGTTCCGGTTCCAGTCACTGTGAGTCCTGCATCAGGTTATGATGTGAATTTGCAATGCAAGATTACCTTTTTGCTCAAAGACAATATTGCAACTTCTGTCAGCCTTTCGGGTCGAACCTGTTAATCAAAATCAGTCGTAAAAAACGCAGCTCAAGGCTGCGTTTTTTACGTGGAACTAATGTGTAACTTAGTTCAATGCAGTTACCACTGCCTGACCCATTTCCACAGTACCCACTTTAGTCATGCCTTCAGACATGATGTCAGCAGTACGCAGACCTTGGTCTAAAACATTACCTACCGCATCTTCAATCGCTTTAGCTGCAGCTTCTTCACGGAAGGTATAACGCAGCATCATGGCTACCGACAGAATGGTTGCCAATGGGTTTGCCAGGTTTTGACCTGCGATATCTGGTGCAGAACCATGGCAAGGTTCATACATACCCTTACCATTTTCATCCAATGATGCTGATGGCAACATACCGATTGAACCAGTCAGCATTGCAGCTTCATCAGACAGGATGTCACCGAACAGGTTAGACGTTACGATCACGTCAAACTGTTTAGGCGCACGTACTAATTGCATCGCAGCATTGTCTACATACATATGAGACAGGTTAATATTTGGATATTGCTCTTCTTTCATTGCAGTCACGGTCTGTTTCCAAAGCTCAGTCACTTCAAGCACATTGGCTTTATCAACTGAACATACTTTACCGCCACGCAGACCAGCAAGTTCGAACGCAACTTTGGCAATACGCTTGATTTCAGACTCTGCATAAACGTCAGTGTTGAAACCTTGTTTTTCGCCATTTTCCAGTTCACGGATCCCGCGTGGTTGACCGAAGTAAATACCACCAGTCAATTCACGTACGATCAGGATATCCAGACCAGAGACAATTTCCGGTTTCAGGCTAGAAGCATCAGCCAATTGCGGATAAAGAATCGCTGGACGCAAGTTTGCGAACAGATTCAATTCACTACGTAATTTTAACAGGCCACGTTCTGGACGGATTGAACGCTCAATCGTATCCCATTTTGGACCGCCTACAGCACCGAGCAGAATCGCGTCTGCTTTTTTCGCCTGTTCAGACGTTACGTCTGGGTAAGGTGAACCATGTGCATCAATCGCAGCACCGCCTAAAAGACCTTGTTCCCATGTTAAACCCAGATTGAATTTTTCATTAACTCGTGTAAGCACCTGTTCTGCGGCTTTTACAATCTCAGGGCCAATACCGTCACCAGCTAAAATCAAAATTTGTTTAGACATGAGCTTTTCCATTTATAAGGTCAGGCATCCACCTGACTAAGTTAAATTTTTTTTTCTACAAACTCTGCAATGCCATTGATGACATTATAAGGTTTGCAAAAACGACGAATCACTTTCTGCTCTTGCAACAGGTCCACACACAATGGATCAGGTGCAGAGGCATTTAATAAACTGGTGCTACGTGCATTTCGGTCACGGAACATTTTCAGGGTATAGCGTTTATTCGCATTAAACTGCTGGAACAGATGCAAGGTTTCGGCCTTATCCTTGCTAATCGGATAGAAACGCACCACCAGTTCATGCTGCCCTTCCGGCACAGATAAATAAATTGGATTATCCTGTTTCAGGTTTTTGGCCTGCAAACGAACCAGACGCTGATCCAGCGCTTCTGGGCTGATTCGCTTGGTGGCCTCATCCACAATCATGGTCCGATTTAAACGTTCAAACTGACAATCCGGTGTGCCTGCACAATAAATCAAGGCATTGGATTTGCTTTCTGCATCTTCTTTGGCGTGTTTAAGTTTGAAGGTATCAATGCTCTGACACGCGGTCATCAGCACTGATACTGCACTTAGAGCAAGCCACTGTTTCCAATACGTTGCCATGATGTCTGTATTAACCTATCAAAAAAAATTAATAATCTTCTGATATTAGCAAGGCCTTCGCAGTCATGCCATGACAATTTTTGCTGTTTTATGAATGAATTTCAGCAAATACCCATGGGCGTGATTGTTTGGTTTTTTCTTCATAGGCCCGAATATCATCTGCCGCCTGCAAAGTTAAGCCAATATCATCCAAACCATTTAACAAACAATGCTTACGGAATGGGTCCACTTCAAACTTGAAACTTTCGCCATTTGGTGTACGAACTTCCTGCGCTTCCAGATCAATCGTTAGCTGATAACCTTCAGCTGCTGCACATTCTTTAAATAACTGATCAACCGTTTCTTCCGGCAAGATCACCGGCAACATGCCATTTTTAAAACAGTTATTAAAGAAAATATCAGCAAAGCTTGGTGCAATCACAGTACGGAAACCGTATTCATTCAATGCCCACGGCGCATGCTCACGGCTTGAACCGCAACCAAAGTTAGCACGAGAAATTAAGATGGATGCACCTTGATAACGTGGCTGGTTTAACACGAAGTCCGGGTTAATCGGACGAACCGAGTTATCCTGACCCGGATAACCTTCATCCAAATAACGCAATTCATCAAACAGGTTTTCACCGAAACCGGTACGTTTGATCGATTTCAAAAACTGTTTTGGAATAATTAAATCTGTATCGACATTGGCACGGTCTAAGGGTGCAACAATACCTTGTTCAACGGTATAAGCTTTCATATTTCTGCTCCTGCGTACCAATTAAAATGAACGGACATCAACAAAGTGACCGGCAATCGCCGCCGCCGCCGCCATGGCTGGGCTCACCAAGTGGGTACGACCACCATTACCTTGACGACCTTCAAAGTTACGGTTTGAAGTTGAGGCGCAATGTTCGCCTGGCTGCAATTTGTCAGCATTCATTGCCAAGCACATTGAACAACCTGGTTCACGCCATTCAAAACCAGCTTCGATAAAGACTTTGTCCAAACCTTCAGATTCTGCCTGCTGTTTCACTAAACCCGAACCCGGAACGACCATGGCCTGCTTAATGCTAGAAGCCACTTTACGGCCTTTGATTACTTCAGCCGCAGCACGAATATCTTCGATACGTGAGTTGGTGCAAGAACCGATGAATACACGGTCTAACTGAATATCTGCTAAAGGCTGACCTGCAGTTAAGCCCATATATTGATAAGCACGGTTCCAGTCATTGCGCTGTACATCATCTTTGGCCTGTTCCAAAGTTGGAACCGCTTGAGACACCGGAATCACCATCTCAGGAGAAGTCCCCCAAGACACTTGCGGTTCAATTTCTTCACCTTGTAACACTACAACTGTATCGAAGTGAGCACCTTCGTCGGAGTGCAAGGTCTTCCAGTACGCAACCGCCTGATCCCATTGCTCGCCTTTCGGTGCATATGGACGGTCTTTAACATACTCAATGGTTTTTTCATCGACTGCGACCATACCGACACGTGCACCCGCTTCGATTGCCATGTTACACACGGTCATACGGCCTTCAATCGACATGTCACGGAACACCTGACCACCAAATTCAATCGCGTGACCTGTACCGCCTGCAGTTCCGATTTTACCGATAATGGCTAAAACCACATCTTTCGGTGTTACGCCTTGACCCAATTTACCGTCAACGCGTACCAACATATTTTTCATTTTCTTCTGAACCAGGCATTGGGTTGCCAATACATGTTCAACTTCTGATGTTCCAATCCCGTGTGCCAAGCAGCCAAATGCACCATGTGTTGCAGTATGTGAGTCACCACATACAACGGTCATACCTGGCAAGGTTAAGCCTTGCTCAGGACCAACAACGTGCGCGATGCCTTGACGAATATCGTTAATATCAAATTCAACAATATCGAACGTCTTACAGTTATCATCCAGGGTTTGTACCTGGATACGTGAAGTATCATCTTCAATCCCAGCCACGCCCTGCTCACGCTCTTTTTTAGAGGTCGGTACGTTATGGTCAGGTGTCGCAATATTGGCACTTAAACGCCATGGCTTACGGCCAGCAAGTTGTAAGCCTTCAAAGGCTTGTGGCGAAGTCACTTCATGCAATAAATGACGGTCGATATAAAGTAGAGCTGAACCATCATCTCGTTGTTTTACTAAATGGTCATCCCATAACTTATCGTATAATGTTTTTGCTGTTTGGGTCTCGCCTGCCATGTCGATGTGCTCCACTGGACTGGGTAAATTCTTTCGCTAATTTTGATTATATCGCTGCATTCACATAAATCTAATTTATCATTTTTATTAGTTAAAAAACTTTTTGGAATCTTTTAAAACTTAAATTAAATCATGGTTTAGCTCTCTTTTTATAAATCTAATTTTCCGATCGTTTTATTAAAAATATTCGTTTTTACAAATTAAATGAGAATTATTATTATTTCCTCATCGGCACAGATCATTTGTTTTGAGGAAGATCCACATGGCACATATTCAACGTTTCGTAGACAACAATCAGCGCATGTTCAAAAAGACATTTAGCTATTACATCATGCACATCACTGTCGCGATGTTAGTGGGCTATTTTGTCACAGGCAGTTTAACCATGGCGATTGCCTTGAGTTTATTAGAACCGACTGTACAGGCAGTTGCTTTCTTCTTCCACGAGAAAATCTGGGAAGCAAAAAGCCAGCAACAGGATGAGGAAATCACCGCATAATTTTTTGTCGATCTTCCTCTTTGAGCCACCTACCCTCGGTGGCTTTTTTTATGACATAAAATAAAACATTTAAAAATGTGTATTAATTCAACATTAAACCAATAGTTCTATATTTTTACTTTGATTTATTCTTAAATTATTACAATAATAAACTTAAGCATAAAAAAACTTTATAGGTGATCAAGATGAATCTCGCAGCTTTTGAAGCCTTTGTAAAAGTCATGGAAACAGGTTCGATTTCTTTGGCTGCAGATCAGCTTTTTATTACCCAACCGGCTGTGACCAAACGTATTCACAGTCTGGAAGAATATTTTGGGGTGAAATTATTTGAATCTGCGGGCCGTGGTGTTCAGGCCACTCATGCGGCACATTCCCTGCTGCCTAAGGTAAAAAACTGGCTGAACGAATTGGGTGATATTCACTACACCCTGAGTCATGAACAAGGTCAGGTCCAAGGCAAACTGAAAATTGGCACCAGCCATCATATTGGCCTGCATCATTTACCGAGCCATCTGCGTGAATATGTACAGCAATATCCAAATGTGACGCTAGATGTACATTTTGTAGATTCTGAACAGGCGCATGAACAGGTCATTGCTGGTGATCTGGAACTGGCTTTCCTGACCTTGCCACCGCATGGTGATGAACGCCTAAAATATGTCACTATCTGGAATGATCCTCTGGTTTTTGTGGTCGCACCATTCCATCCACTGGCTCAGCAAAAAAACCTGTCTCTTGAAGATCTGGTGAATTACCCAAGCCTGCTGCCTTCTGCGCAGACCTATACTACGCAGATTACGATGGCCGAGTTTGAAAAGCAGGGCATCAAGCCGAAAACGACCATGAGCAATAACCCGCTTGAATCCATCCGGATGCTGGTTTCGATTGGTTTAGGCTGGTCAGTCTTGCCCAAAACCCTGGTCAACCATGACCTGCAAGAACTGGATCTGAATCTGGAAATGAACCGTCAGCTCGGTATGGTCTGGCATCCGGGTCGTACTCAATCGAAGGCGGCTGAAGCATTGGTTCAACTGATGCAAGGCCCGTCAATTTAAAATTAATTTTCACATTTCTCTGCTGCATCGATATCGATGCAGCATTTTGTTACCTAAATACATCGCATCAGTTGCTTCCTTTCAAGTACTTTTAAAAGTATCAAATTCATTTTCCTGAAGATGAAAAATTAAAACGTATTCAAGGAAGCACAGAATGCAGATCAAATCTTCTGATTCCAAAACTTTATTATCTTCTTCTCATGACCTGCTCGAAGAAATGGGTTTATGGAAACCGCTTAAACCAACGCTACACCCGACTCCCAACCTTGATTTTGAAGATGAACCGACAGCGCGTGCCGTATTACGTGATTATTTTCTAAATACCTTTGACACCTATGAGCAACTGTTTGACTGTCTGAAAAATGAAGAAGCCTTTTATGACAAACCGATTGCCTTACGTCATCCACTGATCTTTTATTTTGGTCATACTGCCACTTTTTTTATCAATAAGCTGTTGCTGGCTCAACTGATCCCGGAACGTTTAAATCCGCATCTGGAAAGTATCTTCGCGATTGGTGTAGATGAAATGAGCTGGGATGATCTGGATGAACAGAACTATCACTGGCCTAGCATTCAGGCGGTACGTGATTACCGGCATCAGGTGCGTGCCCTGGTCTTGAAAGTGATAGAACATGCGCCGCTACAACTTCCATTGAACTGGCACAATCCCTGGTGGACCATCATCATGGGCATTGAGCATGAACGGATTCATCTGGAAACCTCTTCAGTTTTAATTCGCCAGCATCAGTTACGTTATGTACAGAATCATCCGCAGTGGCGTGCCAATGTCATTACCGGTATTGCGCCTGAAAATAGTCTGGTAAAGGTACCGGCAGGTCAGGTCAATTTACATAAAAATTTCGAACATGCTTTTTATGGCTGGGACAATGAATACGGCCACCATCATGCCGAAATTGCAGAATTCGAAGCCTCTAAATATCTGGTGTCCAATCAGGAGTTTTTAGCCTTTGTTGAAGCAGAAGGTTATCAGACAGCTGACTACTGGACTGAAGAGGGCCAGCAATGGTTAGCATTTTCTCAAGCCACACATCCTACCTTCTGGGTCAAAACGGAACTGGGTTGGTCCTTAAGACTGATGCTGGAAGAAGTTCCAATGCCTTGGGACTGGCCAGTCGAAGTGAATTATCATGAAGCCAAAGCTTTCTGTAACTGGAAATCAACACAGACCGGAGAATCCATTCGTCTGCCCACTGAGGATGAATGGTATCGATTGTATGCAGTTTCAGGACTGGATCCAAAATTACCAAGTCCTGAGCAAGCCAATATTGAATTAAAATATGGCCCTAACTCTTTTCCGGTGGATCATTTTCAGCATGGCGATTTTTATGATGTTCAGGGCAATGTCTGGCAATGGACCGAGACCCCGATTTATCCTTTCGAAGGCTTTCAAGTCCATCCTTTCTATGATGATTTTAGTACCCCGACCTTCGATGGCCAACATCATCTGATTAAAGGCGGTTCCTGGATTTCAGCTGGCAATGAAGCCCTGCACAGTTCACGCTATGCGTTCCGGCGACATTTTTTCCAGCATGCCGGTTTTCGCTATGTTGCCGCGGAAGAGACATCACCGCAGTTTCACTCTCAATATGAAAGCGATCAGCTGATTTCCCAATATCTGGAATTCCAGTATGGGGCGGAATATTTTGCTGTTCCAAACTTTGCCCAAAGCCTCATTCAACTGGCCCGTCCTTATTTTCAAAACATTCCATGCTATAAAGCGCTGGATATCGGGTGTGCAACCGGGCGCGCCAGCTTTGAACTGGCTCAGGATTTTGATCAGGTCACAGGTCTGGATTTTTCAGCCCGTTTTATTCAGCAAGGTGTGGTGCTGGCCCAAGGCGAAACCCTGCGCTATAGCATTCCTGTTGAGGGCGAACTGGTGGAATATAAATCCTGCTCACTGGCAGAACTTGAACTTGAACAGGTTGCCAATAAGGTCGAGTTTTATCAGGCCGATGCCTGCAATATGAAACCGCAATTCAAAGATTATGATTTCATTCTGGCAGCCAACCTGATTGATCGTCTGCATCATCCTAAAGCTTTTCTAAGTGAAATTCATAATCGCCTGAATATGGGCGGCATCCTGATGCTGGCCTCGCCTTATACCTGGCTGGAAGAACATACAGCACGCAGTGAATGGATCGGCGGATTTAAGCAGGCGGGAGAAAACCTGAGTACCTTAGAGGGCATCAAAGCTTTACTCAGCCCACATTTTGAAATGCTGGACGAACCTGTGGATGTGCCTTTTGTGATCCGAGAAACAGCGCGTAAATATCAACATACCCTGTCCCAAATAACTTTATGGAAAAGGGTACGATAATTCCAAAATAAAAAAGCCAATCAGTTGATTGGCTTTTTGTTCACTACTCAATTCCGCTAGTGGCATCCTCATGCAGAGATTCATTGAGCTGATCCACCACAATGGCCCATTCTCCATCTGAAGCAATTTTTTCAGCCAGGAACTGGCGCTGTGCATCTGACCAATACGGCGCCTCCATCAGGTTTACATCTTTGGGTAATTGATGCTCATGAATAAATTGGGCAATCCCTTCTGCACTCGAATCCAGACCTAACTGTGCAAATAGATGAGTCATACGTGGTCTAACTTGGGTCATTTTCATTACCTCAGCGCTTGCTATCGTTATTGTCGACTTGCTTTATTTATTCTGAGCATAGCATGTTTATTCAGCAACGGGCATGTCAAAAAGTACCCTATTCTGCTTATAAAAAAGCACAACCGAAGTTGTGCCTGATTAAATCAAAAGAATTGCTTAAATCGACCAGTCCTGAATTTCCCAGCCCTGTTCTTTGGCCAATGCTTCCAGACGATCATCCGGATTTACGGCAATGGCATGATCGGCATATTCCAGCAGAAAACGGTCATTGATTGAATCTGAATAGGCCCAAGACTCGCTCACGTCACGACCTGCCAGCCATTGTTCCAGACGGGTCAGTTTACCTTGTTGATAGCAGGCAATATTGGTCACCTTACCGGTATATTTACCATCAACGACTTCAGCATTGGTGGCAATAATTTCAGTAATCCCAAACTCACGGAAAATCGGTGCAGTAATAAAGTCCGAAGTTGCAGTAATGCCTACAATTTCATGCCCTGCATCTTTATGGCGCTGAATCGCTTTAAAACCTTCCAGACGCATCTGGGGGCGAATGACTTTTTGCATGAACAGTTGATGTAATTCGGTCAGATAATCATGGTCATGTTGGGTCAAAAACTGGAACACAAATTCATTATAGGCATAGGGATCCAGTTGACCCTTTTTATAGTCCTCATAGAACTTGTCATTCATGGCGCGGTGATGAACGGGATCCACCAGGCCTTCATTGACCAGGAATTCCCCCCAGGAATGATCCGAATCGGTGTTTAACAGGGTGTGATCGAGATCAAATAGCGCCAATTTCATGAAAATACTCGTAAAAACTGAAATTTAAGAAAAAAATTGTAAATCTATCTCCGCTAGTCGATAGAAATTCGTTAAGATCATAGCAATTTTAACATTTTTAAACTTTGCTTTTTTTCGAGTTGGATAAAGAAATAATATTCCCCGAAAGCAAAGGCATAAATTAAACAATTTTAGGTAGCCAAATGATCGACTCAGAAGGTTTCCGACCGAATGTCGGGATCATTTTGGCAAACGATGCTGGACAGGTTTTATGGGCAAAACGCATTGGTCATAATGCATGGCAATTTCCACAAGGAGGTATCCAATATGGAGAAACCCCTGAGCAGGCACTTTATCGTGAGCTGAGAGAAGAAGTTGGCTTACTGCCTGAACACGTCCAGATTATCGCGCAGACCAAAGGATGGTTGCGTTATCGTTTGCCGTATCGATACATTCGCACGGATTCAGATCCGGTATGTATCGGTCAAAAACAGAAGTGGTTTTTACTCAAACTGACGGCGCCCGTACAGAACATTCAACTTGATCTGTCCGATCCGCCCGAATTTGATCAATGGCAATGGGTCAGTTACTGGTATCCATTAGGCCAAGTGGTGAATTTTAAACGCGATGTTTATCGCAAGGCCATGATTGAACTCTGTCAGCAATTACCACAACAAAAACCTTAAAAAAATCGCGTGCATGTGCAGATTTTTTGCTCGGCTATTGTTATAAATAAACTAAATTACCGGACTTCTAAAAAAATACGGAGCAGCTCCCATGTCGAATATGCAACTGGATACCCTGAGACGCATTGTCCAAGAGATTAATGCGTCTGCCAGTTTGCATGAATCACTCGATATTATGGTCAATCAGGTGGCCGAGGCCATGCATGTGGATGTCTGCTCCATTTATCTGCTCGATGAACGCAACCAGCGCTATCTGTTGATGGCATCTAAAGGCCTGAAGCCTGAAGCTGTCGGTCATGTGTCTCTACATACCGGTGAAGGTCTGGTTGGTCTGGTGGGTCAGCGTGAGGAAATCGTTAACCTCGACAATGCCCCTAAGCATGATCGTTTCCTGTATTTACCGGAAACGGGCGAAGAAATTTATAATTCCTTTCTGGGCGTTCCGGTCATGTACCGCCGTAAGGTCATGGGCGTACTGGTGGTCCAAAATAAAGAATCCCAGGATTTTAGTGAAGCGGCTGAATCGTTCCTGGTTACGCTATGTGCCCAGCTTTCGGGCGTAATCGCTCACGCCCATGCAGTCGGCAATATTGATGTATTCCGCAAGCCAAATAATTTACCGGCATATAAAACCTTCCAGGGCGTATCGGGTTCTGGCGGTATTGCACTCGGCCGTGCCATTGTGCTTTATCCACCTGCAGATCTGGGCGCTGTTCCGGATCGTGAAGCGGATGATATTAGCGAAGAACTGGCTTTGCTGGATAATGCCTTAAATTCGGTACGTGAAGAAATTCAGTTCCTGGATGACAAGATGCAGGATGCGCTGATGGCCGAAGAACGTGCTTTGTTCAGTGTGTTCCTGCGTATGCTGGATGAAAATGCGCTACCATCGGAGATTAAAGCACTGATTCGTGATGGCCACTGGGCGCAAGGTGCGGTTCGGATCGTAATTGATAACCATGTGGCGCAGTTTGCCCAGATGGAAGATGATTACCTGCGTGAACGTGTCGCTGATCTGAAAGATCTGGGTCGCCGTATTCTGGCCAAGTTGCAGGAAGCCGATGAAAGCCATCGCGAACTGACCGATGAAAGCATCCTGATTGGTGAAGAAATTTCAACGGCTGCACTGGTAGAATTGCCTGTCGATAAGATTGCAGCGATTGTCACCACTGAAGGTGCCATGAATTCACATATGGTGATTGTGGCACGCGCACTCGGTATTCCGACTGTCGTGGGTGTGACTGAACTGCCAATCAATACCCTGGATGACGTCGAGATGATTGTCGATGCGCATCAGGGCCGTATCTTTATCAATCCACCACGTCGTCTGCGTACCCGCTATAAAGAAATTCAGAAAGAAGAAGAACAGATTGCCAAAGATCTACGTCAATACGAGACCAAAGATGCAATTACGCCAGATGGTACCGCTGTACGTCTGTTTGTAAATACCGGCCTGATGATTGATGTGGTTCGTGGTGTACAGCGTGGTGCCAAAGGTGTTGGCCTATACCGTTCGGAAATCCCGTTCATGCTACGTGACCGCTTCCCGGGCGAAGAGGAACAGCGAGCCATTTACCGGCAGCAACTGAGTCACTTTGCCAATAAACCGGTAGTCATGCGAACGCTGGATATTGGTGCAGATAAAGACCTGCCATATTTCTCGATTGAGGAAGAAAATTCAGCATTGGGCTGGCGCGGAATTCGTTTCACGCTGGATCATCCTGAAATCTTTTCTTCACAGATTCGCGCCATGCTAAAAGCCAGTATTGGCCTGAACAATCTGCATATCCTGTTGCCGATGGTGACCAGTGTCAGTGAAGTTGAAGAAGCACTGTATCTGTTAGAGCGTGATCATTATGCCGTTCAGGAAGAAGAGCAGGTCAAAATTACCAAACCGCAAATCGGAATTATGGTCGAAGTACCAAGCGTACTGCATCAGATTGATGAATTTTCTGAACTGGTCGATTTCTTCTCGGTCGGTTCTAACGATTTGACCCAATATTTACTTGCTGTAGACCGGAATAATCCACGTGTGGCCAATGTCTATTCACACTTACATCCAGCGATCCTGCGTGCCCTGACCCGTCTGGTAGAGGATTGTCACCGTAATAACAAACCGATCAGTATCTGTGGTGAAATGGCCGGTGATCCTCTATCGGCCGTACTATTAATGGCCATGGGATTCAATACCCTGTCCATGAGTTCTAGCAATATTTTGAGAGTCCGAAAAACGATTTGTCATGTACCGATGCCTGATGCACAGGAATTACTCAAACATGTACTAAAACTGGACAATCCACTCATGGTAAAAAGCTGGATGGAGCATTATTTTAGAACACATGGTTTAGGAGATATGGTGAAATCCACCACCCGTATGGTCAGCGCTTAAGGAGGAACTTTTCCAGGTTCCTCTGCATCTGTCGAGGTACTTATGGAATTTGTGCTTATCCTGCTTATGCTGGCTGCAGCGTTTTATTTTATTATTGTTGCACCGGCCTTACGTTCGCAAAAATCCAGATATACATCTTCTCGTGGTCGTAATAACACAAGTACCAGTCATCAGTATATCCGTGAAACTGAACGTCCTAAAGCCTGTCCCTTATGGGGAATTGAAATTTCTCGTACCCAGCAACGGCGTTTAGGCAAGAATGATCCATCGGTCATTGCGGCAAAACTGTATCGGCAACAGCTAGGAAAATTTGCCAGTTTTCAGCAAACCCGGCCTATGGCTGATGCTGATCCAAATAGATCTTCGAGTTCTGCGACCCTGCCCCGTTTTTTTCAAAATATGTTTCCCGAAGAAGCTTCTTCAACCACCCGGCGGACTTCACCGCATTCTTCGAAAAGAAATTCATCTTTTCACTATACCCTCCAGAATCCCTTAAAGTCAGCTCCTGTCCAAAGCAGATCCACTTCTTCCTGGCCGCCCTAAGCCGCCCATAAAAAAGGGCGATCATCTTGTTGATATCGCCCTTGTTTGTGCTTGGTATAACCACGTTTTGCATTTTTCTTCCGGTCTACAAAAACCTGGCTTTTATTGACTTCATGCATATGTTTGGCCACGAAGTTTGGCATGACTGCCTCTACAGCTTTTTTCTTTGCCATCTTGCTCTCTGTTTAATTTGGACTAAGGAAATGATCCGCTCGGGATGTGAAATGATTATAAGGGCGACTGGCCAATTTTCAAGCAGATCAGGACTTAAATATTTTCCAGAAAATAGATAATTTGGTAGATATTCTTGCTGTAAAAATCAGAAAATTGTGAGCAAGAGAATGCTGATTTAACTACCTGTTTAATCCTTGAATTTTAATCCTTAAATCTTTCTATTTAAAAAATATTTATAAAATTAATAACTTAATAAATATTTAATAAAACCTAATGAAATCTAAAAGAGATATTGAAGCATTTTTCTGACTTAGAGAAGACATCTTAAATTCTGATTTTCTTACTTAATCATTTTAAACTGAGTGAAAAATTTGCATATTTTAACATTGTCACATTTCTAGAAATATCTTATGTTCAAATTAGATTATTTATTTTCAATGACTTAATTTTTATTCATTTAGGCAGTATTTTCTGAAGTTACAGAAAAACCAAACTTATTGCCAAAACACCCAATTCAACAACTCACTTAATTAAAAATCTGTTGGAAATAAAGCCCCTAATGTTATTCCTGCGCTTATAGATGATTTTTTTGAATGCTGGAATAACGAATAAAATTCTCAACGCTTGGAGAGAAATATGAGCCAAGATATGAAAAAGTGCCCTGTCACCCATCTGACTACTGAAGCTGGCGCACCTGTAGTCGACAACCAGAACAGTATGACGGCAGGTAGCCGTGGCCCATTGCTGGCCCAAGATTTATGGCTGAATGAAAAACTGGCTAACTTTGTTCGTGAAGTGATTCCTGAGCGCCGTATGCACGCAAAAGGTTCAGGTGCATTTGGTACCTTTACCGTAACCAATGACATTACTGAATATACCCGTGCAAAAATTTTCTCGGAAGTCGGTAAAAAAACCGAACTCTTTGCCCGTTTTTCGACCGTCGCCGGTGAACGCGGTGCAGCTGATGCAGAACGTGACATTCGTGGTTTTGCCCTGAAATTCTATACCGAAGAAGGGAACTGGGACCTAGTCGGTAACAATACACCGGTATTCTTCCTGCGTGATCCACGTAAATTTCCTGACTTAAACAAAGCAGTAAAACGTGATCCGAAAACCAATAAACGTAGCGCCACCAATAACTGGGATTTCTGGACTTTATTGCCGGAAGCACTACATCAAGTTACCATCGTAATGTCCGATCGTGGGATTCCGGCTGGTTACCGTCATATGCACGGTTTCGGTAGCCATACCTACAGTTTTATTAATGCCCAAAATGAACGCTTCTGGGTAAAATTCCATATGCGTACCCAGCAAGGCATCAAAAACCTGACTGATGCTGAGGCAGCAGAGCTAATTGCTAAAGACCGTGAAAGCAGTCAAACCGACCTGTTTGATGCAATCGAACGTGGCGATTATCCGAAATGGAAAATGTACGTTCAGATCATGCCTGAAACAGATGCCGAGAAAGTGCCTTATCACCCGTTTGACCTGACCAAAGTCTGGCCGAAAGGCGATTATCCACTAATTGAAGTAGGTGAATTCGAACTCAACCGTAATCCGGAAAACTATTTCCAGGACGTAGAACAAGCCGCTTTTGCGCCAAGCAATCTGGTACCAGGTATCAGCTATTCACCGGATCGCATGCTACAGGCACGTTTGGTCAATTATGCTGATGCAGCGCGTTACCGTGTAGGTGTGAATCATGCCCAGATTCCGGTCAATGCCGCACGTTGCCCGGTACATTCAAATCACCGTGATGGTTTGGGCCGTATGGATGGCAACTATGGTTCATTGCCGCATTATGAGCCGAACAGTTTCAGCCAGTGGCAGGAACAGCCAGAATTCAGAGAGCCCCCCCTCAAAATCACGGGTGATGCAGATTTCTGGGATTATCACAAAGATGATAATGACTACTTCAGCCAGCCACGTGCCCTGTTCAACCTGATGAATGATGAGCAGAAACAGGCTCTATTTAATAATACCGCAGCCGCAATGGGTGATGCGCTTGATTTCATCAAGTACCGTCATATCCGTAACTGTTATGCCTGTGATCCCGCCTATGGTGAAGGTATTGCTCAAGCTCTTGGGATGAGCGTAGCTGATGCCCAGATGGCTCGAGCAACTGATCCAGCTAAAGGCCTACCAAGCTTTCTCTAAGTTTTTTAGCTTGAACTGAGCGAATAAAAAACCACCCGAGGGTGGTTTTTTTATTGGTGTTAAATTAAAGCATTAGGAATATGAATTGCAGTTCATTTCAGGTCATGTGTTTGACGGTCACGGATTTCAAAAAGGTTCTTCTACCGGTACCCAGATCTTTTTCATATCCATCAGATTCACGAAGAAATCATTGCTCAACATACCCACCCGATCAGTCAGTATGCCATGCTTGTTTCCACCACGATTGGCACCTGTACCCTTCAGCATAGGATTTAATCCTATACAAATGAGAGCTACTCTATATGCTAGCTAACGACTCAATCGTTATACAGGAGTGATCTTAAGCCCTTAGACAATAATCCGTTTGCCTTCACGAATACAGTAAAACGGGTTAATCAGCTTGGATGAATGCTGGATAATATGCTGCAGTTCATTTTCAGGCTGGTCACGTGCTTCATCAGTGAGCTGGAAGGTCCGATAATGAATTGCCATTGAACAACGTGCCATTAAGTCCTGATGGGCATGGAAAGCATCTTCCGGATTCATGTGAATATTGCGCATCAGTTCACGTGGTTCATAGGCACCGATCGGCAACAGCGCAATTCGTGGTGGCCCAAGGCGTTTACGAATTTCCTTGAAATGCGGCGCATAGCCGCTATCCCCAGCAAAATAGCAATGATCCTTGCCATTCAATAAGGAAAAACCGCCCCATAATGCGCAGTTCTGGTCACGCATTCCACGTCCTGAAGCGTGCTGTGCTGGCGAATAGACAATCTGGATATCTTCAAAAAATGCATTTTCCCACCAGTCCATTTCAATGACATTATAGTCTTTAGGCAGGTACCAGCCATTACCAAGGCCGGTATAGATCGGCATTTGATAGGTCTGATGCAGCCAGGCCAAGGTCGCCAGATCCATATGATCATAATGGTTATGGCTGAGCAATACGGCATCAATATGCGGCAGCTCATCCAGGGCAATGCCAGCAGGAATGACGCGCTGTGGCCCTCGGGATGCAGAAGGACTGGCATATTCACACCAGACCGGATCAGTCAGAAAATTATACGGCCCGATCTGGATCAGAGCGGTAGCATGCCCAATAAACCAGATTTGCCAGTCATCTAAAGTGGCTTCCGGCCGATTTTGTGGTAAAGCACGCGGACGTGAAAAAAACTCGGCACGTTCCTGTTCCAGATTTACTTCCCAAGTTCTGGATTTTCTGGTGAATAACCATTTATACAAGTCAAAGCGACTCTGCTCGAGCGAATGATGCTCCAGATTCTTAAACCGCTCACCATCAAAATGATCGGAATGTAGATAATCAAATACTGGCTTGGACCAGAGATGTTTCCAACTGGACTCAGTCTCAAGCTGAAATTTTTTAGTCTTGAAAAGATCTTGCATAAATATCCACTATTTATTATTTGTTATATGCAAGACAGCATCCACCTGGAATTTTCAAACGGAGCATCTCTTTAAATCGCATACAAACTTATATACTTCGGTATTTCAGCATAGTATGAAATACGTGCCCAAGATTCATTTATGTTTTTGTTATTTTTAGCAAAACATCGAGCCCATGGAAAGACTAAAACCGATGAAAAGCTTCTAAAAAAATGAATACTCGAGATCAAGTTTGTGTCCATTCTTCTTTCTAAAAAGACAGGAGAATGATCGATATTCATCCGATAATTCTCACTCCATACCTGACTGTACATGATTTCATGACCTAAATTTTTATCCCGTATTCATGTAATCACGCTTGATGCCCTCCTGACTATCCGACGAAAGTTATCTGCTGAAATCTTCACTTCCTCAAATACGACCTTGGGTCCGTTCCAGCCATACCGCTTTGGTTTGAGGTTTCACAAACAGAGTAATAATTTCAGGGTGTAGCTGTTTGATCTGCGCTTCAATCCGGTTGACGCAAGCTTCGATTTCATCAGAAGTAAGATCATCTTTAAATTCCAGACTTAAGGAGGCAATCACCTGATGCGCGCCCATCTGCTCGGTGAGTACACCATTGGCGCTATAGACCGCAGCATCCTGCTGAGCAATGTTAAGTACATTTTCACGCAGTCTAGGATCTGCTGTTTCTCCCAGTAATAGGCCTTTGGTTTCACGTCCCAGTAACCAGGCTGATACCGCCAATACAACACCAATCAGAATAGAGGCGGCACCATCCAGCTCAGGAATATTCAGTTGATGAGCCAGGAAAATCCCGGTCAAGGCAATAAACAGACCGATCAATGCAGCTGTATCTTCAAATAACACGGTAAAGGTGGTCGGATCTTTGCTGCGTCTAAAGGCTTCAAAATAGCCCATTTTCCCTTTCATTTTTCGGAATGTTTTCAATGCGACAAACCATGAAAAACCTTCACATAGAATGGCAATACCGAGCACCACGTAGTTGATCATCGGATCCTGCATTTCTTCAGGATGAATAATGTGCTGGATGCCCTGATAGATCGACACAATGGCACCCAGTGCAAAGACCATCAAGGCCACGATAAAGGCCCAGAAGTACAGTTCACGTCCATAGCCGAAAGGATGCAAGGCATCAGGGCGCTGCTCAGCCTTTTTCATACCATACAGCAGCAGAATTTCATTCAGTGTATCAACAACCGAGTGAATCGCCTCACTCAGCATGGCAGAACTGTTGGTGATATAGGCTGCGACAAATTTCACCAGCGCGATTGCCAGATTACCAAACAGCGCTGCATATACCACAATTTTATTCGATTCAGACGACATTCAAATTTGTCCTAATTTTTTTCTCAAACAGATGGATCTATTTGATTTTTCATTTTATCTCTTTGCATCTTAATAAACTGCTGCGATAAATTGTTTATTGTTTTGTTGTTCTCATTTTTAATCGGAATCTTCATAGCTGTGATTGTCCATACTTCTGCCGATCGGCATCCTCAGCTCCTAGAACTGTGGGAGCAGTCCGTCCGGGCTTCGCATCACTTCCTGAATAACGAGCAGGTCCTGAAGATCCGTCAGCAGATTATTGATCATAATTATTTCACCCACGTGCAATTGTTCCATGTGGAACATCAGCAGCAGATTCTGGGTTTTATGGGCATTGCAGGCAACAAACTGGAAATGCTGTTTGTCTCTCCTGCGGCATTTAGAAAAGGCATAGGCAGCCAGTTATTACAACATGCGCTTGCTCTAGGTGTGACTGAAGTCGATGTGAATGAGCAGAATCCTGATGCGACTGCTTTCTATTTAAAACATGGTTTCGAGATGATCAGCCGTTCAGAAACCGATGCTGAAGGTAATCCCTACCCAATTCTGCATCTAAAACTGCAAAAATAAAAAAGGAAGCCAAAGCTTCCTTTTAGGTCTGAATTTAACTTGAACAATCTATTTTAAGATTTAGAAAAATACTGCTCGCGCCATTCTTTCCAGAAGTACATCACGATCCCGAACATCACCACGGCAATTCCGGCAAAGGCATGACTGCTGATCACTTCGTTATTCAGGGTTGCACCGAGAATCAGGGCAATGATTGGCGTCATTACATTACTGAGGGATACGGTGGATGCGGCTAAACGGCGAATCAGCCAGAAGTAACAGAGCATCGCCACAATCGAAGACAGGATCATGGTAAAACCAAAGCCGAATAGCGCCTGCATACTTGGCATTTGTGTTGGGAAAGATTGCCAGATAAATGGAATGATTAGTAATGATCCCAATGAGGAAACAATCAAAGAACCCGTTGCTTGTGACATTGGTTTTAACGGTGCATTGATCTGCTTCACCCAGAAAATCGAGCTGATATAAGACACCATGCTAATCAGCATTAGCACCACACCCCACGGATTCACTTTACTATCTGCTGACTCCGCAAAGACAAAACTTAAACCACCGACGGCAACTGCCATACCGAGCCATTGCAGCCAGATCAGACGGTTGGTTTTCAGGATGACATGCCCGATCAGACCTGCAACCAGTGGTGAGAAACCGAAAATTAAGGCCATTAAGCCAGAGGTCAAATAATTCGCAGCCAGGTAGATAAATAACTGCGCGCCGATCAAGTTCAGGCTACCTGCTACATAGCTCATCATGGAGGTTCGATCAAATGGCAATGGATTACGCATGGCAGCCAAGATCGCCAACGCCAGCAGAGAAGCGCCGAAATAACGGATGATCAGCACCCACATCGGGTGCACTTCCTGCACGCTCCAGACAATCGCCAGTGGCGTTGCTGCCCAGATCAGCACCAGCAAGGCATAAATACTTGCCGTCACCAGCATGGGAGATGAATTTGAATTCATAAAAGACTCAATTAAATTTTTTTAGAAAGAATTGAACTAACTTCTCGTTCAAATCCACAATCGACAATACTGATGGTGGCAGGGATGCCGCTCGAGCTTTTGGGATACAGGGAAGTAGCCTCAAATGCTCAAAAGATTTTTGTTACCTTGCGCCATATATGGCTCATCTTTTAAAAGTAAAAGCACCTACTCTATAACTTATATAAGTAGAATCAAAATTGGAGGTCATGATAACTGCTCATCACAATCAAGTCCCTACATCTTTCAATATTTTTTAATACTCATAAAAAAGCAGACCCAAGTTGCCCAAGGTCTGCCCTTTTGTAAACTTATCAATAAAACAAAGTTATTTCACAAGTTTACGAAGATCCTGGCTGAGATCTAAATATTTATCTGCTTCAAACGCTGCATTCTTGCTGATCAGCTTTTTCAGGTGACGCATTTCTTTTGCCGCATTTACCGTAATACCGCCGACAATAACGCCATCAGTCACACCAAACATCACGAATGATGATTCAGCGCGAAGCTCTGGATTGATTTCACCACGAACTTGCCATTCAGCAGCCGCCATGTCACCTACGAACTGATAATTGATGTCCAACTGATCTGTCCAGAACCATGCCGGGTTAGGTGTCGGATGCTCAACGCCCATCACATGACGTGCAAAGATCCCTGCTTGCAGGTTGGCATTTTCCCAAGTTTCGACACGACGGTGGTTACCGCAATTACGAAGTTGAGTTGCCACATCACCTGCTGCATAGATGTCTGCATTTGAAGTCTGGCAGTTTTCATTTACTTTAATCGCGAAATCAACATCCAGGCCAGCTTCTACAGCCAATTGTGCATTTGGCACGATACCAATACCATAAACTACAGCATCAGCGCGAAGTTCTTCACCACCCTCAAGGGTAATCACCACTTCTTCACCATCCAGTTTGCAATCTGCAATTTTGGTTTCCAGACGAACGTCGATCCCTGCCAAACGTTGTTGTTCAAGCAGGAATTCGCTCAGGATACGAGGTGAACAGCGGCCCATCACCATAGGACCCATTTCGATCACAGTTACCTGACACTCTTTGAAACGTGCTGAAGAAGCCAGTTCCAGACCGATCACGCCACCACCAATCAGGACAATACGACGGCCTGATTGCAATACTGGAACCAGTGCTTGTGAATCTTCTAGGTTACGTAGCGTATAAACATGTTTACCCAGCGCATCGAAGTTCGACAGACGACGAGCTGCGCCGCCTGTAGCAAGCAACAGTTTGTCATAAGCAACAACGTCACCATTTTGAAGTTCAACCGTTTTCGCTTCAGCGTTGATTTTTTTCACGCCATTGCCACGAATGGTTTCTACACCAAGTTCCGCCAGTTTTTCTTCTGACAGGATTTCAATCTTGGTCTCTTCAGGTTTTAGAATCACGTCTTTAGACAGTGGTGGACGCTCATAAGGAAGATGCGTTTCATCACCGATCAGAATGATTTTACCTTCGTATTTGTTGCCACGAAGTTCTAAAATCGCGCTTGCACCTGCCTGGCCAGCACCTACAATTACGATGGTTTCGATGTTGCTCATGTCTTTAACCTTTTAACTCTGCAGATACGATGCCGAAGCCCGCAATCCATTCACTGATTTCTTCATAACAGTGCGTTGTCATTTCGTACTCGCCCATTTCGCTTAAAGCAGCAAATGCCGCCATCCACGAACGGACTTCCTGACCACCACGGCCACCATCACGGCGGATTTCAGCTTCAGTCATGGCTTCTAGTGCAGCGAAGTCGGCATTCTTGAATTTTTCAAGCAATGCGATATCCCATTCAGCATTCAGAGGAACTGCAACAGAGGTATCGCCCGCTGCCAGTTTTTGTCCCACTGCAATAATTTTTGACTGACGCGCGTTACGTGCTTCAGGTGTCGGGTTACGACCTGCAATCAGGAACTCTTCCACTTCTGGTGGTACAGAACCCATTTGCGGAGTTGGTGGATCGTGTGACAGACCACCTGTACCTAGGACAAGTACACGCTCATTTTCAAGGTTCAGAGATTTGATGAACTGACCTACAGCACGGCCTAAAGCGATGGTACGCTTCGTGGTTGGCATTGGTGCTGCAGCGCCATTAATGAAAATTGGAATCGTTGGATAACGATCAAGTTTGCCGTCGCACAGGAAGTGCAATGGCTGAGTCACACCATGGTCAGCTTGCATACGGTAAGAATACGCAACGTCCACGCCCTCATCGAGTACACGCCGCACTAAGCCCAGTGCTTTGTCTTCAGGTACATCAATGTGTGCATTGTCTTTACCATAGTCCCAGTCACCTGCAGCAGTCGCGCGAATGCCCACACAGAAGCTCGGCATCAGGTCATAGAAGAAACCATTGAAATGGTCAGGACCAAAGGTAATGATCAGGGTTGGGTCGTAAGCTTTTACTTCAGCAGACAGTTTTTCAAACGCTTCACGAACAGCCTGTTCTTTGCGTTTTTCCTGCGGTGAAGCAAATTCCATTAAAGGACTGTGCGATGCACAAATAAGTTTAACGGCCATGAGAGACTCCTTAAAAGGAAGGCAGCCTTAGAACAGGCTGCCGAAAAGTCCATTTCAGACTAGATTTTTATTCGTCAAAGAAACCGGCACGTGGCTGACGTAGACCACGAATACCCAGACCGCATTCTGCATTGATCAGAACACCAGTCAAAGGACGGTTATTTTGACGAGATGCCAAGAGCACATATGAACCAGTCATATCTTCCGGCTCAGGTAAGAAATTCAGTGGCATGCCACGGGCGATTTTCTCAGGATCACGTGCATCGAGCAGGCCAAGATTTTCCTGACCCAAAGATGCAGCACCTTTGATATTCACATTCATACCTGATGGCGCAACGGCATTGACTCGGACTTTAGGTGCAAGTTCATAAGCCAGTTCTTTCATAATGCCTACACCGGCATGTTTTGATGCAGTGTAAACCGGACCGCCACCTGCAGAATACAATGCAGAATTTGACAGTGTGAAAATGATCGAACCTTCAGATTTCACGAGCTCATCAAGTGCAGCTTTGGCACCCAAGATCAGAGATTTGGTATTAATCCCCATAATCTCATCAAAGGCTTTTTCCAGCTGCTCACCTGAAGTATTGACGATATCGGCATAGTGATCCCAGATACCGGCATTACCCACGAAACAGTCGAGTTTACCGTAACGCTCTACAGTCGCTTTAACAGCGCGGACGTTGTCTTCATAGCTGGCCACATCACCTGCGATTGCCAGCACGCGATCACCAAAATGTGCATTCAGTGCATCGACTTTAGACTGTGAACGTTGAAGAACGGCCACTTGTGCACCCTCTTCCAGGAAACGTTCTACCAGTGCCCAACCGAGACCTGAACCACCACCAGTGATCAGTGCAACTTCGCCTTGTAGCCAACCCATGATTACTCTCCTGCCATCTCTACGTATAACGCACCATCTTCAAGTACAACTGGGAATGTTTGAATTGGGTCAGTTGCTGGTAAGCAAAGTGCCTGACCTGTTTTCAAACAGAAGCGAGCTGCGTGAAGTGGACATTCCACTGTACCGTCGTCTTCAAGGTAGCCTTCAGACATAGAAGCATTACCGTGTGAACAGCGGTCGTTCATTGCGAAGAATTCGCCACCGTTGTTGAATACTGCAAGCGCTTCGATACCGTTTACGCCGCAATCCACTTTTAACGCTTCGCCTTCGTCTAATTCGTCAACTTGGCAAACAAAAATCTTATTCATTAGAAGAACACACTCAGGTTATGTGAGTTATAGGTAACTTGGTCAAGCGTGATCTTACGGTTGAAGATCTGGAAGCCCAGGCCGCCTTCAACTTTGCGGATCTTGTCATGACGTTTACCACAGTAAATCGTAACGTCTTTCTCTTTCTGGGTACGGTACAGTAGGTATGTCACGTATACATCGTATTCGCCTTCAACTTCAGTCGGCTCAACAATCACGTTGCTCACCATGTGAGTGGTACGTGATGGAGGCTCTTCAGCCCAAGCCATACCAGTTTCCAGACGTGCAACACGACGTTCCAGAAGATCTTTCGTATCGTTGAATACCCAGGTAGTAGGTGGTTCAACTGAACGACGACGGTCACGCGTTTGAGCGTTTGGTGTAGTACGTAGCGTGTAAGAAATATCTTCAGCTAGCGTGTCTAACCACTCGCGGAATTTCCAGTCATCAAGAAGCTTGGCTTCTTGATACAGGAACTGACTAATTTGGTGATGAAGTTCTAAACTGATTTGACTCATTTCATAAGCTCCTTCTCATATTCGTCAGCCGCAGCTTCAACGTCTTCCCATTTTTCATGAATCAATAAATCTGCCCAACGGCGGTACATACCACGTGCTGCAGTTTCAGAGAAAATATAGTTAGTGATACCCGGGATACCATCTTCACGTACTTTCTCGTTACCTTTACCCATTTCCATAATGAGTTTGTTTTGACGCGCTTTGTAACCACGTAAAACTTTTTGGATTTCGATCCAGTTTTCAGAGTCATCTTGCTCCAGGAAGCCTGCAGGACCGAAGGCACGAGTTGCAGAACGTTCAAATGCTGCTTGTACATCTTCTGGTGCGTCCGCATCACAGATACAGAATGCCCAAACTTCAGTTTTGTTTGGACCACGTGGGTGCCATACACGAAGAGTCGCAGTACCGTTCAACCAAGACAATGTAGGGAACATGGTGTTGTGACCCGCTAAACGAAGCGCACGAGTTTCACCTAGGCGTTCTTTCACTTCTTCGTAAGTTTCACGGAAGTAGTTCGCTACTTCACCGTCAACCCATACGTTTGCATCTGGTTTCTCTGTGAAGAAGAAGCCTGAACCGTGACCACGTGAACCGTATTGGATCGCGTCTTTCGCAGTTTCCCAAACTGGACGAGCAGTTTGTGCAGCACCTAATTTCTTAGAAGATTCGTCGTCTGGTTTCGCACCAAGCACCTGAATTGCAGATGCGTGAGAGAACAACGCGTGATATTGGTCAGATGCGAACTGTTCAGCTGCAAATTTCCAGTTACACTCGATTTCCCATTTGTGTACACCACCCACAATCACAGTACCGCCTTCACGACGATCTACAACGCCGTCCAGGTACCAAGCGATATCGCCCATGTATTCTTCTAGATCTGGAGTCGTTTCATCCCAGCATCCGAAAATCAGGCCTTTGTATGATTTAACACGGTTAACTTCTACCAGACCCCATTGCTCTTTACATGCACCATGTGGGTAAGCACGATCTTCAAGCGGGATGTCTTTTAGAGAACCATCAATACCGTATGACCAGCCGTGGTATGGGCAAGTGAACGCACGTGTATTACCACAGTCTGCGAAGCTTACGCGCATAGAACGGTGACGGCATTGGTTTAAGAATGCTTTGATTGAGCCATCTTTTTGGCGTGCCACGATGATTGGATCTTCACCCATGTAGGTATTGAAGAAATCGCCAGCCTTAGGAATTTGGCTTTCATGGCAAAGGAATAACCATGTACGACCGAAGACACGTTCAAGTTCTAATTCGTAAATGTCAGGATCTGTATAGATAGATGGCGTGATACGTCCATTTTGTGCATCGACTAAAGCGTCGATTTCGCGCACATCAATTTTTCCACTCATGAAAAGCTCTCCTGTGACCAGTTATGGCACAAAGTAATAGACTCAACTTTTCAACGATGATGGATTTTAGGGCGGTTTTGGGGAAATATTTTTTTTGTTTCAATTAATAGTTTTAAGCAATTATTCTAGGCGTGTATTTTTATATTAAAACACTAATCAATCCCTCCAAAGCATTTACTTTCTAAATGACAAAATAATCTTCACGACATAGTTGTTTATAGATTATACTCTTCTGAAATTATAGTAAGACATTTTTTGGATTACTCGACGGGCTGATGATATGGAATTACGACACCTCCGCTACTTCATTACTGTGGCTGAAGAACTCAACTTCAGTAAGGCAGCACTCAAACTTTACACGGCTCAGCCATCACTTAGTCAGCAAATCAAAGATTTGGAAGAAGATGTCGGTGTCAAACTGCTACACCGTACCAAGCGTAAAGTCGAACTGACCGAAGAAGGTGCTGTATTCCTAGAACAGGCCCGCCTGACGCTGGCACAAGCCGATAAGGCGATTGCCATGGCCCGTCAGGTCTCACAAGCCAAGCAGCAGATGCTACGCATCGGTTTCGTCCCTGTCGCGGAAATGAAAATCTTCCCGTATATCCTGCCGAATCTGCGCGTGCAAAACCCTGATTTAAAAATTGAATTGCTCAGTCTGAACAATAATGAGCAAATGCGATTATTGAAGAAAGGCGAACTGGATCTGACCTTTACCCGTCACAATTTCCATAGTGATGAAATTGAAAGCCAGTTTGTGATTCGTGAGCCATTGATCTTCATTTTGCCGAAGGATCATCCTTTAGCGAAATACGACCGTATTCCAGTTAAATTACTGAATGGTATAGATTTTATTATTCCATCTGCAGAACAGTCACTCACCCTGCACAATACGATTATGGAATTTGCCAAGACCAATGGCATTGAGCTTAATATTGTGCAAAAGGCCGATAATATTCTGTTTAATATCAACTCGATTGGAATGGGTTTGGGCTGTGCCATTCTGCCAGGCTATATCGCGCCATTGACCATGAACAATACTGTAATCCGCCCGCTGGATGTAGAACTTCCCTTTTTAGATCTTTATGTTAGCTATCGCAAGGATAGTAATTCAGTCGCAGTGAAGAAGTTCCTGGAACTCCTGACTCGCGTATTCTACCTAGACATTAACCGCGACGAACCACATTAATTTTCTATTTTTATAGCAGCACACGTAATTTCCTCTGAGAATACGTGTGCTTTTTTGTTTTTATTTTTTCTGATCAAAATTTCATTTTATATTCATTTTTCCTATGACAGACCACGTCTAGCATGGCTTCCAACATCTCCGACCATGGCTTATTAGGTTTAATTTTTGCTCAAATTAGGCTTCTTTTACAACTTAAGTCTAATAAGAAGTCTAGGGCCCATTTTTAATTTTTGAAATTCTGATTAATAGCTAAAAAGCATTAAAAATGTTTAAAAAACTCACTGAATGAAATGGTGTTCATTTGGCAGCTGTAAATCTAATATTTTAGAAAGAAAAAAAGGATGACCGAAGCCATCCTTTTTTTAAACTGAGTACGACTTATTTTACGCCGTGTACAGCCAGGTAGTTTTTGATCACAGTGTTGAACTCATCTGATTTTTCAACTTGAGACCAGTGACCACATTGACTGAAGATGTGTGCATCAGCATTTGGCACGATGTTCAGGATATCCCAAGTACGAGAAACCGGAATCACCACGTCTTGAGTACCATGAATCAATAATACAGGTACAGTGATGTCTTTCATTTTTCCGAAGTCTAACGGGAATTCGAAACGGTCACGGTCACGTGCGCCCACTACATCCATCAAACGGTTTGATGCATAGTCATTTGCAGCAGAAGCAAAACGTACTTTAACCAGTTCGTCAGTGATCAGGTCTTTGTTCACGACAAACATAGAAAGTGTTTTCTTGATGCCTTCTTCAGTTAATACAGGGTTTGCATGTGCTTTTAGTGCAGCAGTCTGTTTTGCACCGCCAGTACCCATAGACACGATACCTAGAACACGTTCAGGATAATCAAGTGCCATCTGGAATGCCAACCAGCCACCCAGAGAGTTACCCACTAACCAGGTTTTTTCGATACCTAAAGCATCTAGAGTACGTATAGCATGATCCACCCATGCACGGATACCATAAGCAGTACCTGGTGCAACCACAGTTTGGCCATAACCAATAGTATCGATTGCGATACAACGTGCTTGTTCACCAATTGAAGGCAGGTTTAACCACCAGTTAGCCGCAGCAGACACACCCGTACCTGAACCGTGCAGGAACAGAATAGGTGTACCTTCACCAATTTCATGGTAGTGAGTCAACTCACCTTCTGCAGTTTCAATCCATTTGTCTTCTAAGCCGAAGAAAGGATCTGTTTTATAATCAGGGATTTGAACAGTGCTCATCATGATTCCTCTTACAGTTTCTTGCTTGCGTGTTCCTCGATGACGAGAACTCGACGTCAAGTTGACTCATTAAAAATGATCTTTTTACAGTCTTATATTAACCGCTCTACTGTCTTCAACTGATATAAAATTACGATTGCATACTACAAAAAATATATTATTTAAGTATTTGTTTTAATTAATTATTTTAAATTTAAAACCCTGTTTAATTTAAGGCTTTGACTAGATTCTCAACTCAAAAAAAAGCAGCCAGAATACTGACTGCCCTTAAACTGCGCTTAACTTAGAATTTATGAGTATAAGTTGTCGCTACGCGGTATTCCTGAAGATCTGGTTTAGTAGGATTTGCAAAATTTACATCAATATACATCGCTTGGATGCCTAAACCTTTTAACTTACCCTCTGGAACAGTGTAATTCGCAATCAGATTTAACTCATCAGTATTAAAGTTTTGATCATCTGATTTAGCATCATAACCTTTGAAATAAACTGCAGTCGCATTTAAGCCTTTGGCACCCATTTCAGAGAAGTCATAGCCATAAGAAATATTCCATGACTTTTCTTCTGGTGCAGTAAAGGTTGCAACGCCCCAGTTCACCAGATAAGGCTGCGGCACCCAGCCGCCGAGTGATGGAAATGCAGTATCACCAAACATTTGCTGATAACCCAGACCTACGGTATGCGCACCATGATTAACTTTTGCCCCTACTGACAATGCCTGATTATCAATATCACCATACAGTTTGTCACCTGAATCTGAGTTATCAAAATAACGCACATGGCTATCTAATTTGGTTTTTTCGCCTAGCGCAGTTTTGTAATTCACACCCAAGTAATGCTGTTGGTAGATGTCTTGAACATCTGCATACCAGTAGCTACCACCAATTTCAGGCGTGAACTGGTGATCTACACCGGCAATCCACATACCATCAGATTCAGGACCTAAGTCATAATGACCTTGTGTACCATCAGGTAAAGTTCTACCTGGAGAAAATAAAGCTAAATCACGGAACTGATTGTCGTAACGATTATTAATTTTATCAATATAAGCCAAAGTCAGTTTGGTATCTTTAATCTCTTTAGATTCTAACCATGCACCGCTATAAGTAGTGATGAGCTGACGAGATGGATCAAATACCAGCACTGGAGATACAGGCAATAACTCACCCACTTTCAGCTCAGTCTCAGAAACTTTAGCTTTTAAGGTTGCGCCAACTTTACCAAAATGATCTTTAGATTCTTTACCATCGTGAGGCAACACCCAATCCGGATTTTGATCACGGCCTTTGAGTTTAACTGCATGTTGAACCAGAACATCTGCACCAACCTGCACCCCACCACCAATATCGTGATAGCCTGACTTCGCATCCAAAGTCACACCTTGTGACCAAGAACCCCAATTACGTGAAGAAAAATCATCTTGATACTGACGATCTAGATAAAAGTTTTTAAATTTAAGCTGGACATTACTATCGTCAATAAAATCTGCATTCGCTGCAGTTGTTCCTAAACTTGCTGTTGCAGCAAGCATTGCTATCCATAAGTTTTGACGACGCATGGCTTATTCCTAGTAATCAAATTAAGCTATGCCGCTATCATGCTCAACTCTAGTTTTTTTAAAAATCCGACTACAGTATTAAAATTTTTCTATTAATCTCTATAGATAGAATAAGTATGCTGAAATTTGAAAAAGACTTATATTTATAAACAATTAACTAAAATAAAAAATTAACCAGATAATCAATATAAATCCATGTTTTCTCTTATATAAACAGCCATTATTTTTTTATAATTTAAAAATAACTTTTTATTTATCGTTTTTATGTTTAAGGAAATGTGTTTGATTATTTTCTTAAAATAAATAGTAATAATTAAAATATCTTATTCTATCGTTTTAATATCTTATTCATTTTATTCAAATAAATAAAAAAGCGCCCTTTCGGACGCTTTTTTTAAAATTTAGCTTTTAACTATTAAGCTTGAAGCTCTTTCGCTTTAGACATAGTCAATGCCAAATCTTCAATCATATCTTCCTGACCACCAACGGTGCCACGACGACCAAGCTCAAGCAGAATTTCACGAGCAGATACGCCATATTTTGCTTCAGCACGTTTAGCGAACAGCAGGAATGAAGAGTAAACACCCGCATAACCTAAAGTTGCAGCATCACGGTCCGCACGGATCTGATGAGTCATCATTGGAATGATCAGATCTTCTGCAACGTCTTGTACTTTAAACAGGTCAACACCAGTTTCCATTTGCATACGATTGGCAACCGCAACAAACAGTTCAAGTGGCGTATTACCTGCACCAGCACCCAGACCGGCAGATGCCAAGTCAACACGTGTTGCACCCGCTTGTACAGCAGAAACAGAGTTAGCTACGCCCATACCTAAGTTGTGGTGACCATGGAAACCGATTTCGATATCTGAACCCAAGTTAGCACGTAAGATACCTACACGGTCAGTCACGTCTTGCGGAAGCATGTAACCAGCAGAGTCAGTCACATAGATACAGTTAGCACCGTATGACACCATTTTTTGTGCTTCTTCAAGCAATTTTTCAGGTGTTGCCATGTGAGCCATCATCAGGAAGCCCACAGTGTCCATACCCAGTTTACGCGCAGCAGTAATATGCTGTTCAGAAACGTCTGCTTCAGTAGAGTGAGTTGCAACACGGATGGTTGCTACACCTACATCATGCGCCATTTTCAGGTGATCAACCGTACCAATACCAGGAAGTAAAAGTGCAGAAACTTTTGCTTGTTTCAGGTTTGGAATCACTGCTTTCAGGTATTCTTCATCAGTTGCAGCCGCGAAACCGTAGTTCACAGAGTTACCGCCAAGACCGTCACCGTGTGTTACTTCGATTAAAGGTACACCTGCATCATCCAGCGCAGTTGCAATCGCAACCATTTGCTCAGGTGTAGTTTGATGGCGCATGGGATGCATACCATCACGTAAAGTCATATCATTAATAATAATTTTAGACATGAAGGTGCTCCTTAAGCTTCAACTGCATTTAAAACACGTTCTGCAAACATCTCTGCGGTACGTGCAGCTGCTGCAGTCATAATGTCGAGGTTACCTGCATATTTAGGTAAGAAGTCACCTAAACCTTCTACTTCTAGGAAGATAGAAACACGGTTACCATCAAATACTGGACCATTCACAAGTTTGTAACCTGGTACATATTTTTGAACCTCGAGGATCATCGAGTGAACAGATTCAGTAATCGCTGCTTGATCCGGCTCGCCTTCAACGAGACAGTGAACAGTGTCACGCATCATTAACGGTGGCTCAGCCGGGTTAATAATGATGATCGCTTTACCTTGTTTCGCGCCACCCACTTGTTCAATTGCGCCAGCAGTTGTACGTGTGAATTCGTCGATGTTTTTACGTGTGCCTGGACCTACAGATTTTGTAGATACAGTTGCAATGATTTCACCATATTCAACAGGTTGAACACGTGAAATTGCAGCAACCATCGGAATTGTTGCCTGACCACCACATGTCACCATGTTTACGTTTGGCACTTCGCCTTGTTCAAGCAATGCTTCAAGGTTTACTGGTGGTACGCAGTAAGGACCGAGTGCAGCTGGTGTTAAGTCAATCATTAACACGCCAAGCTCGTTCAGCTTACGGCTGTTTTCAGCATGGACATAAGCGGAAGTTGCATCGAATGCGATTTTGATTTCGTCTTCAACAACGTGAGGAAGCAAACCATCTACACCTTCAGCCGTGGTTTTTAAACCCATTTTCGCTGCACGCGCCAGACCTTCAGAAGTTGGGTCGATCCCTACCATCCATACTGGTTCTAACCATTCGCTACGTTGCAGTTTATAAAGCAAATCAGTACCAATGTTACCTGGACCGATCAATGCACATTTAATCTTTTTCATGAATGTACTCTCTTGTATTCCCTTATTCAGCAGCAAAAGCAGCTGTTACTGAACCAAAGCCTTCAATTTCAACTTTGAATTCATCGCCCGGCTGAGCCACGACCATTGGACCTAAAGCACCAGTTAAAATAATGTCGCCTTTTAATAATGGACGGCCACGGCGTACCATTTCGTCAGCTAGCCATACAGCAGCGTTTAATGGGTTCGCCAGACATGCTTTACCCACACCTTGAGAAACCACTTCATCACCACGCGTCATGACCATCTTGCAGTTCACAAGATCAAGGTTTTCCAGTTTGACAGGCTTAGAGCCCAGAACGAATGCAGCAGAAGATGCGTTATCAGCTACGGTATCAATCAGGCTGATTTTCCAGTTTTCGATACGGCTATCGACCACTTCTACAGCAGGAAGTGCATAGTCAGTTGCACTAATGATGTCTGCATACGTATGTTTTGCTTTAGTCAGATCTTCTTTGATGACCAATGCGATTTCAGCTTCAACTTTCGGTTGAATCAGCAAACCTGCAGGGATTGCTTCACCATCGCCATAGGCCATGTCGGCAAACAACATACCGAAGTCAGGCTGATCTACGCCAAGCTGTGCTTGAACCACTTTCGATGTCAAACCAATTTTACGACCTACCAGACGGCGACCTTCCGCCAGAGCACGCTCGGTATTTACTTCCTGAACGGCATAGGCAATATCTACGTCAGCACTTTCACCACCAAGTTCCGGGCGAATCGGTGCGATCGCAGTTTTTGAGAGTTCAGCAGTACGTAATGCTTGTGCAACTGATTCAACAACAGCAGAATTCGACATCAATGTTTCCTTAAACTGCAAAAATGAGGCTTATGCCGAGAACTAAGACAAGCAAAATGTTCTGACCTGATCATTTCGATCATTCCAATAAACAATTGCGCCTAGTACGGGCATATGAATAAACAGTTTTAGGATGGGAAAAATACGACGTGAATGCCAATAGTTATTTTATTTTTTGCAATAGCTATTATCTATAAATTAAATTTATAAAAATCAATTAAAAACATAATCTTATAATTATGAATTAAGTTATATCCAACTAAATAACTCAACAATCATGACAGAACAAAACCACTGTAATCACAACTTTAGACTAAAAGATAAGACCAGTTGTTCAAATCTACCGCATTGATCCGCATCTTCTATTTCAGAAAATGCCGGATCTTGAAGAATGACTAAGATACTGAATTAAATCGCTTCCTTCCATTGGACTTTAGCCAATAAAAAGTCATGCAAACTGCTGACATCCTTTACAATCGACAGTGGATTAAACTGTGCCAAAGTTTCCGGTGTATGTACGCCATAAGTCACACCTACACTTGGCATGGCAATGTTCATCGCCATTTCCAGATCATAAGAAGTGTCACCGACCATAATCGCTTCATGCGCATTGACACCAGTTTCAGCCAGAATTTCAGCCAGCATTAAAGGATCCGGCTTCGAGCGGGTTTCACTTGCTGCACGAGTAGCATGAAACAGCTCCAGACTATTAGTCTGCTTTAATACACGATCCAATCCTTTCCGGCTTTTACCTGTCGCCACTGCCAGTTTGATGCCTTCGTCTTTTAAGCTATACAGCATTTCAGAAACACCCTCAAACCAAGCATCATTCACTGAATTCGCCACATAATGATCTGAATAGGCCTGCAAAATATCCGCATGTAATTCTGGCACACTTGGGAATAGCCGTTGTGCGACTTCTGGCAAACCCAGCCCGATAATGCCCTTCGCATCTGCATCAGTTAACGGTTGCTGAAATTGCTGCGCGGCAAACTGCAGGCTCGACACGATCTGACCCACTGAATCAAATAAAGTGCCATCCCAATCAAAAATGACCAGTTTTACAGGTGAATTCATATAAGGTTCCTAGTATTTGATTTAGTGTTAATCCACCCCAACTCTCCTTTTTCTAAGGAGGGAGAATTTCATCACAAAATAACTTTTATTGTGATATCACAACAGCTATTAGCTATCCAATGGCGACATTGATGTCGCCGTTGATCTGTGGCATAGGGACATGCCATCAGATCAACAGAAGGGGTTTTGTTACTTTTGCCCCCGTCAAAAGTAAAACACTGCCTACGCGATAAAATTTGATTTTATAACTACAAAACTCGGTTGTGCTTTACTTTTACCTCACCTCAGCCCTCTCCTTCTAGGAGAGGGTTTGGGAGAGGTGAGTTAAATTAATTCCCCACCACAATTAACATCAGTGAGCAGCTGTTTTCGTATAGGTATTATCTACTTTTCAAGGATGAAAAGTAGCAAAAATCCTTTGTTACTCTGATGGCACGTCCCTGTACCACAGAGTAACAGCGACATCCATGTCGCCCTTCATTGATTTAGAAATTGTCTTGAATCATCTCTAATAAAGAGGGAAATTTCTCCCACTCAAGTAAAGCAAGATAAGACTCATTAAAAAGCTAAAAATTACTCGTCATCTTCCGTAGGTATTACCACCTTATCCGCCTTTTGCGCACGAAGCTGAGCTACAAGACTCTGCATATCTTCAGGCAAAGGCGCTTCAATCGTCGGATAACCCGGAATTTCTAAGCGCATCGCATGCAGACATAAACGACGTGGTTTTGGTCCACGATATTCAGTCTCGTGACCATATTTCTCATCACCCACTAACGGATGACCAATGCTGAGACCATGTACACGAATCTGATGGGTACGACCAGACAATGGAGAAGCATACACCAGTGTCGCATGCATAAAACGCTCTGCCACATTCCACTGGGTTTTAGACTCTTTGCCTTCTTTAGAGACACGGACACGGCGCTCACCATTAGAAAGTTCATAACGATGCAAAGGTGCATCAATGAGTTGCTTATCTAGCGTTACCTGCCCTTTCACGACAGCGGCATAAGTTTTTTTAATCTTATGTTCACGTAATAAATCTTGTAGCGTTTTTAAGGTACTGCGCTTTTTCGAGATCATCACCAGACCCGATGTGTCACGGTCAATACGGTGAATCAATTCCAGGTATTTTTTACCTGTTGCAGCACGTAGGCCTTCAATCAGGCCATACGCCACACCGCTACCGCCATGCACAGCAATACCCGATGGTTTATTGACAACCATCAAGCCTTCATCTTCATATACCACACGTGACAGAAGACCTTGAGCCACCTTGTCCGAAATCGGCGCTTCTGATTCATCTTTTTGTTCATAACGAATAGGTGCGACACGAATCTGGTCGCCAATCGCCAGTTTGGTTTCGGCCTTAATGCGTTTTTTATTGACGCGAACCTGTCCTTCACGAATCAGACGATAAATCCGACTTTTAGGCACCCCTTTCAGACGACTGAACAAGAAATTATCGATTCGCTGTCCATCTTGATGTTCATCCACTTCAAACCAAGTGACGCTTTGCCATTGTTGTGTAGAATTCATACAGTTACTATGACCCAAAAATTACTAAAATTGATTAAAAACTGATCACTTAGGTTATGCTTTACACAAGAAACATAAGCTTAGCCCATAGGCAGATGATGCAAGGTTTGATATAGTCAGCGCACGGAAACCATCGTTTGTGAGTAAAAGTTGAAGCATTTCAGATTTCTCTGAACTTGATTATTCAATTAAAGACTCACATGATACGGGAAGGTCCCAAAAGAATTATGCCGACGCCGAAGGCTTATTATATCGGCAAACAAAGCAAACTGTTGCGTTTAATTGTACCTCAGGTACATAAATCAGTTTGTCTGAAAAAATATGTCGCCAACCTAGTTGGTTTTTAAACGTAAACTGATACACATCAGATTAGTCGCACCCTGAAGACGACTTCAGGCTACAGCGTTTGATGCATTGGATCTGCACAGTTTGTAAAGATACGACGACAATTCCGTATCAAGACACTTTCTATAAAGAAGGGATGATCTTCGAGCAATGTGACAGTGAAAGTTACTCACATCTAATGCACCGCTTGTCCGCCAGTGAAACGTTCAGGTGACTTTAATCGTTTAAAGATTGAAGCCGTATTGCCATCATCAATACGTGAATCAAAATACCGAAGCTGATCTATATTCAAGTAGACGCCGGGAATAAAAGACTCAGACCACAATGCCAAGCATTGGAGATCTGGGCCATTGATCCGTGATGTGTGATGTTCGCTACGTGAATAGCGATTTTTTGCTGTGTATCACTATAAGGTGTTACACCCATGAAACGTATGTTGATTAATGCAACACATGCCGAAGAAATTCGCGTTGCACTTGTCACTGGTCAGCGTCTTTACGATTTCGATTTAGAGAATCGTACCCGTGAACAAAAAAAATCTAATATCTATAAAGGTCACGTGACTCGCGTTGAACCTTCTTTAGAAGCTGTATTCGTTGAATACGGCGCAGGTCGCCAAGGCTTCCTGTCTATGCGTGAAATCGCAAACTCTTATTACAAAGCCGATCCTCGCCAAACTTCAAATATCCGTGAACTGATTACTGAAGGTACTGAACTTCTGGTTCAGGTGGAAAAAGAAGAGCGCGGCAATAAAGGCGCTGCTCTCTCAACTTTCATCTCTTTAGCTGGTCGTTATCTGGTTCTGATGCCAAACAACCCGAAAGGTGGCGGTATCAGCCGTCAGATTTCTGGTTCAGTACGTGAAGAACTGAAAGAAATGCTGGCCTCTTTAAATGTGCCACGTGGTATGAGCGTCATTGTTCGTACAGCAGGCATTGGCCGTTCTCAAGAAGAATTACAGCTTGATCTGCAACATTTGCTAGACCTTTGGGCACAAATTCAAAGCACTGCAAATTCAGGTCCATCACCTATGCTGGTCCATCAGGAAGCAGGTGTGGTAACTCGTGCCATCCGTGATTACCTGCGTGATGATGTAGCAGAAATCCTGATTGACTCTGAGCAAGCCTATAACGAAGCTTATAACTTCGTTAAAGCAGTAATGCCGCTTCAGTTAGACAAACTGAAAACTTATACATTGAATGAGCCTTTGTTTGCGCATTTCGGTATCGAAAGCCAAATTCAAACTGCTTATGAACGTGAAGTAAAACTGCCTTCAGGCGGTTCGATCGTGATCGATCAAACTGAAGCTTTAGTTTCAATCGACATTAACTCGGCAAAATCAACTCGCGGTCAGGACGTTGAAGATACAGCGTTAAATACCAACCTTGAAGCCGCTGAAGAAATTGCTCGCCAATTACGTTTACGTGATATCGGTGGCTTAGTTGTCATCGACTTCATCGACATGACCAAAGACCGCAACCAGCGTATGGTAGAAGCGAAACTGCGTGAAGCAACTCAAAGCGACCGCGCACGTATCCAGTTCGGCCAACTGTCTCGTTTCGGCCTGATGGAAATGAGCCGTCAACGTCTGCGTCCATCGCTTGAAGAAGCAACTGGTTATGTCTGCCCACGCTGTCATGGTACCGGTATAGTACGTGACCTGCGTTCTCTATCACTTTCAATTATGCGTAAAGTGGAAGAAATCGCACTACGTGAACGTCATGGTGAAGTTCAGGTTGAAGTACCGGTAGAAATTGCGGCGTTCATGCTCAATGAAAAACGTCACAGCCTGGTATATCTGGAACAAACTTCAAATACACGTGTGACTGTACTTCCACATCCACACTTGGAAACACCTCACTACGAAATTTCGTATAATCCTGAAGGTTTCGCACCGACAAGTTACGAGCGTACTGAAGCAACCCGTTCAAGCGAAAAAGAACTGGGCTATGAGTCTTCTGAGTGGCATTTAGAAGAAGAACATACGCATACCGCTGCACCAGCACCTACTCAGCAGCAAAACAACGGCAAAAACAATAAACGCCGCAATAACCAGAATCAGCAAAACGTACAGCAAGCACCTGCTGCACAACAGGCACCTGCTCAAGTTGCCGCACCTGCTGCCAGCCCATGTGCATGGTTAGAAAACCTGTTTGTACAAAAACAGGCAACTACTGTTGATCAATCTCGCACAGCGAACAATGCTGCTGCTGCTATTGAACAGATGGTGAATGGCGGTGCAGTGAGCCGTGGCCAGTTCGGCCAGGTTGCTCCTGTAACACCAGCAGTATCCGCACAGCCAACAGCTGTTGCAGCACCAGCAACTACCGGCAATGCTTATCTGGCGCCATCGACTGTAGTCCATAAACCAGAGCGTGATCAGTCTGAAAAAGCTGAACGTGAAGAGAAATCACAGCGTCATAACAAGAAAGCACGTAGCAACAAGCACAAAGAGCCACGTGAACAGGCGCAGTCTGATAATGCATCACAACATCAGGTGCATGAAGAAGTGGTTCAGGTTTCTCGTCAGGAACAACGTCAGGAAGCGCGTGAAAACAAACGCAACTCTCGCCGTCAGCACCACAATGAGTCTGCACAGCAAAGCGATACTCACGGCAATGAGCAACAGCAAAACGTGCCACGTCGTGACCGTCGCAACCAGCAACGTCCAGAACGTCCAAATCGCCACCGCGATCCAAGTGTTCTAAATGAACAAGCTGCACCTCAAGCACCTGCTGCCGTTGAAGCGCCAGCAGTCAATGAAAAGCAAGTTCGTGTGGAACTGGTCGATGCTCCTCGTAAAGAAGTGATGCCAACAGCAATGGTGGTAAATATTGACGAGGCGAAAAGCGAAATTGTGGCATTGAATGACACTGCTCCAGTCGCAAAACCTGCTGTTGAAGTGACTGCCCCTGCCGATGCTCCTGTAGAAGCACCAGCTGCGGAAGAGTTCCTGGCTGAAGTGACTGCATCTGCTCCTGCAGAGAAAACGCCTGAAGCTCAGTCATCATCAAAACAGCGTGCCAGCAATGACCCACGTCAACGTCGTCGCGACCGTCGTGCTGCACAAGGCCAACAGGCGAAAACTCAGCAATTGACACCATCACAGGTGCCAACACTTGGCCAATACACTATTGGTAGCCTGATTCGCCATGTTTATGGTGAAGACTGTTCAGTCCTGATTGAACAGTTCGGTCTGTTACCAACATTTAACCGTGCATTGCAAAAGTTCACGCAGGAATATAATGCGACTTTAGCAACGGTTTCGACCGCGGCCACAGAGAAAAAACCTGTAACTCGCGATGTAGAAGTCAGCAAAGCGCAACCTGAAGCAGAACCTGCACCTGTGCTGGATTTAACTCCGCCTGCACCGGTTTCAGAGAAACGTGTGGCGAATGATCCACGTGAGCGTCGCCGTCTTGCTAAACTGGCTGCCGAGCAAGCGTTACAGCAGGCAAAACAGCAAGCACAAGCTGAAGCAGAATCTACTGCGGTTGAACCTGTTCCAGAAGCAACGGCTCCAGCAGAAGAAGCAAAAGCTGAAAGTGCTGAAGCTACACCTGCTGAAGCTCCGGTAGCTGCAGTAGAAAGTGCTGATACAACTGAAGCGACTCAAACTCCTGAGCCAGCTGCGGAAGCATCTGTAGAAACTGCGAAAGCTGAACAGGCTCCCGCTGAAGAAGTCACTGAAACAACTACAGTTGAAGTAACTCCAGCAGAAAACAAAGCTGCACCTACCGAAACTCCGGAAGCCGATAAAGCTGAAGAAACTGTAGCAAAAGCTGAAAAACCGGCTGCCCGCCCACGTCGCCCACGTGGCCGTCCACCGAAAAAAACCAATACTGCAACTGAGTCATAATTCGCCCAATTGCAGTTAACTAAAAAACCTAGTCATTTCGGTGGCTAGGTTTTTTTTGCTAGATTTTGTCAGAATAGGTTGATTACTCTAGTTTCAACACGCTAAAAGATGGCTACCATCCGTTTATTGCATATAAATTAAACGCATTGGATACGAAAAATAATAGGACGCCCATGACCCAGACGAATCAACCCGATCTTATTGGCATTGCAGATGTCGCAGCCAAAATCCCTGCCTTCATCAGTAAGGTCCCTAATCTGCTAAACGGACTGCGACAGGCGTATTTACGTACTCCCAATACGCCCGCAGGCCTGGGTTTGGCTTTTGAAAAAGCAACACAGCGTAATCCTGAAGGTATTGCATTACGTTTTGAGGATCAGTCCTATACCTATGCTCACCTAAATGGCTGGGCGAACCAGATCGCACATTTCTACCTCTCTCTCGGTGCACAGAAAGGTGATGTGGTGGCCGTGATGGTCGAAAACCGTCCGGAGTTTATTGCCAGTGTGATTGGCCTGGCCAAGCTGGGCATCACGATTGCGCTGGTGAATACCTCTCAGGTCGGTAAAGTCCTGACACATAGTATTAACCTGGTGAAACCGATTGCAGTCATTGTCGGTGAAGAGTGCCGTGCTGCTATTGATGAAATCCGTCATGATCTCAATATTGCCGCTGACCGTTTTCACTGGTTTGCCGATCAGAATACGCAAGAAAATCCCGGACAGGCACCTGAAGGTTTTATCAACCTGGCAGAGCAGATTGACCAGTTCCCGAAATTCAATACACCGACTACGCATTCGGTACAGGGCAAAGACGGCCTGTTCTATATCTATACTTCAGGCACCACTGGCTTACCTAAAGCTGTGGTCTTTACCAATAGCCGCTGGACACTCGCCTATGGCACCTATGGCCATGTCCTGAACCTGAATAAAGATGACGTGATGTACTGCACCCTGCCGCTTTATCATGCGACAGGTATTGTGGTGTGCTGGTGTGGGGTGATTGCCGGAAGCAGTACTTTTGCCATCCGTCGCAAGTTCTCCACCTCTTCCTTCTGGAAAGATGTCAAAAAATTTGATGCTTCTGCGATTGGTTATGTCGGTGAACTTTGCCGCTACCTGATGGATGCCCCACCGTCTGAACTGGAAAAAGGCCATCGTGTCACCAAGATGATTGGTAATGGCATGCGCCCGAATATCTGGGATAAATTCAAATCCCGTTTTGGCATCAAGGAAGTACTGGAACTGTATGCCTCAAGTGAAGGTAATGTCGGTTTCAGCAATGTCTTTAACTTTGACAATACTGTCGGTTTCTCACCAACGCCTTATGCCATTATCGAATTTGATAAAGATAAAAATGAGCCTGTGCGTGATGCCAAAGGTCGCTGCAAACGGGTAAAAAAAGGTGAAACCGGTTTATTGATCGGTAAAATTACCCGCCGCTCCCCTTTCGATGGTTATACCGATCCGGAAAAGAACAAGGCAGTCATCATGCATGACGTGTTCAGTAAAGGTGATTCCTACTTCAATACCGGCGATCTGGTGCGTAATATCGGTTTCCGTCATGCCCAGTTTGTTGATCGTCTCGGTGATACCTTCCGCTGGAAAGGTGAAAATGTTTCAACGACTGAAGTCGAAAACATGCTGACCGAGTATGACAAAATTATCGAAGCTGTGGTTTATGGCGTAGAAATTCCAAATACCAATGGCCGTGCCGGTATGGCTGCAATTACCCTGCAACCGGGAAGCACCCTGGATGAGCAAGACCTGAAAAATATGGTCAGCACCTTTAAACGCTGTCTGCCTGCATATGCAGTTCCAGTTTTTCTGCGCATTCAAGAACAGGTAGAAACGACCGGTACCTTCAAGTATCAGAAAAACAAACTGAAAGAACAGGCTTTTGACCCAAACAAAACCGATGAACGCTTGCTGGTTTTATTGCCAGGCAGCGATGCGTATTGTGAGCTGACTCAAGAAATTTTTGAGAACATTCAAGCCTATCAATATCGTTTCTAAGTGCTGAAGTTGCCTATTTTTTGTTTAGATAAAGCAGAATTGTTGTATTTATAATCAAACATAGGCAACTTTGTTATTTTTTACTTGCGCTGCAATGAGATCTTGCTACAATACGCTCCATCAAACAAAGTGGTGCTTTCAGAACTCTTTAGTTTCTTTTGCACTGCACAATTAAGCCTTGCTTGATTGTTGGTTCAGGGCCGTTAGCTCAGTTGGTAGAGCAGTGGACTTTTAATCCATTGGTCCCGCGTTCGAGTCGCGGACGGCCCACCATTAAATTTGATATCCCCTGATGGGCCGTTAGCTCAGTTGGTAGAGCAGTGGACTTTTAATCCATTGGTCCCGCGTTCGAGTCGCGGACGGCCCACCATCATTTCTAAAATCTCTTTTTAGAAACTTCAATCAAAGCTACTTTGATTACCCGAATGGGCCGTTAGCTCAGTTGGTAGAGCAGTGGACTTTTAATCCATTGGTCCCGCGTTCGAGTCGCGGACGGCCCACCATTCTCCCCTCTATATTTATTTCTTCTTTCAATATTCTTATAATATTTCATATATTATTCAGTTCATTCTTTTTATTTAAGCGCAATTCATCCTGACAATTTTAGAATCGCCATTTCCATTTACTCTGTTTTTAAATTTTTTACAGATTTTATCGCTTTTATTCTGTCATCTTAAATTCAGAATCTTTGACCAACTCATACGCTTTAGAAGGTGCAGGATAACCCTGATCAAATAACTGCTGGTTTGCCCGTTCTTTTTCGTCATAAATTTTTTCCAGATTCATGACCAGATGGGTTGGGCTTTTAATTGTATAATAGAATTTTGCCCCCTCTTTACGGTCCACGATCAGTTCAGTTTGTTCCGGATTAATCGTCCAGCGGTCCTTACGATAGGTCACATTGCTTTCGGTCTGAACTCGTCTGGAATTATTCACAAAGACTTTGCCATAATGCACGATACTGCGATGCACTGTACCATCTGGCAATAAAGTCAAAATAAACACCGACTTCCCTTCCGTACAAGGTGCAAACCGTCCGTCACAATCAATCTGGGTAAGATAACGCCCGACATAGCTTTTGGCATAATCCGGTACAGGTTTAGGATCGACATTTGGTTCTACAGGCAATGCATTATAGGTTGCAGTCTGGGTGAGCGATTTAGCATTACGGGTGTCATAACTTTCATTGGCGGCGGAGATGACTACGCCATCTTGTGCCAAAGTTTTCGTAGTATCAGGTAAGGGTTTGCTTTGATGGTCATCACAGGCAATCAGTCCTGCAACACTTCCCAGCACAAATCCAAGCCGGCATAAACCACTTAAATGATGCGATACATTCGATTTCATTTTAAAAATATACCTGAAGGGGTGCACATCTATATAGGCAGACGACTCACTGAAAACTTATAAGTTTTAATAATGAATTCAATGGAATTTTTATGATCTTAGTGATTTTTTAAGGATTATTTAATCTCCCGTAACATTACTTAACGAATTTATTTTCAATAGATACTTTAAAAATTCAGATAAAACTCCATTCTTATAAATACGAGTCATTTTTTAGACTCAACCTTATTTTTTCTTTTAGGAGACTTGGATGGCCAATGTTGGTTTATATCGCTCTAACCGCTCAAACATGATTGCAGGTGTAATGGGCGGTATTGCTGAACGTTTTGGTTGGAACGCAAATTTATTACGCTTGATCTTCGTGATTATTTCGGTCATGAGTGCTGCTTTCCCGGGTATCTTAGTTTATCTGGTTCTATGGTTAGTGATGCCAAAAAAGAATTCTATGCCTGATTATGCTGCGAGCAGAACTGATTATGAACGTCCTGTGCGTACCGTGAATCAGGATAAAGACTACCGATAAAATCGTTTCCTCTTTCACCTAAATATTCATATGGTGAAATTTTTATGCCACGGTCTTTCCCCCAAAAGATCGTGGTTTTTTTTGCCTGATTTTAGGTTTTGGTCTTATTACCATTTTATGCTTTACCCTGCTCACCTGTTCAGGGTAAGTTGATACTTTATTCTTGAAATGGATTCCAGATGACACAGGCAGAATGGATTGTGCTTTGGCTGTGTGCGATCGCAGCATTACTGCATGGGGTCAGTGGCTTTGGCTTTCCTATGCTGAGTACGGCTGCCTTATCCAGTGAATATGCCTTAAGTACAGCAGTCACCTTAGTGATCCTCCCCTGCCTGTTATTGAACCTTTGGATGCTCAATAGCGATCCAAAACATAGCCTGTTGCAGAGCATTTGCTATTATGTCTCACGCTATTGGCCACTCATGTTAAGCAGCTTGGTCGGTAGTGTGCTGGGGGTCAAATTACTCATCTGGATCAATGAAGGCTATCTTAAATTATTACTGGGTCTGGTGATTATTTTCTATGTACTGGATCAGTTACGCTCTACTCCGCTTCGGGTCAGTAGCAGTCAGCTCAGTATGCTAGGATTCGGTTTACTGGCCGGCATGATTGGAGGTGCAACCAATGCCATGGCCCCCTTCCTGATGATGTATCTGCTTAGCTGCCAGCTCTCCAAAACTGATATCGTCATCATCAGTAATCTTAACTTTATTGCCAGCAAACTGGTGCAGTTGACCTTACTCTTCCCGATCCTCATTTCTTTACAAACCCATCAGCGACATATCCTGCTCGGAATCATGTTATTTGCACTCATCGGCGTCTGGCTGGGTGGAAAAATACGGCATCGACTTTCCCAGCAACATTTCAAATATCTGGTGCTGTTTTTTCTATTTGGACTGGGGATTTACGCACTTTGGCAAAGTGTGGGATTATTACAACACTCTACTATACTGTTTAAATAATATCTTTTTTAATCAAAACACATATTCACTTTTATAAGAATTTCAAAAACGCTTTTAAATAAAAAAGTTGAGCAAGGAGGTTGTATGAACGACCCTTTACGCACCCCGACTAATGCCATGCCAAAAGGAATTCGCAAAGGCTGGATTTTAATTGTGATCGCTGCCGTGATCTCTTATGGCTTGTATCATATTTTACCCTATGACGAAAATGCCAATAAGGGATTGGCCCTACTGACCTTTATCGCCATTCTATGGCTGACCGAAGCCCTGCATATTACGATTACAGCCCTACTCATACCGGTACTGGCGATTGTATTGAGTATGCCGATGGCAGATGGTGATGAACTGGTACCGATTAGCATGCAGGCAGCACTCGCTACCTTTGCCGATCCCGTGATTTTCCTGTTTTTTGGTGGTTTTGCTTTGGCTACGGCGCTGCATATCCAGAAACTGGACAAGAAGATTGCCACATGGATTATCTCGCTCTCCGGTGGACATCTCGGTGCTTCGGTACTAGCTATCTTTTTAGTAACTGCTGCCCTGTCGATGTGGATTTCCAATACCGCCACCGCAGCTATGATGTTGCCTCTGGCGCTGGGTTTACTTGCGCATCTGGATGCCGAAAAAGAACGTAAAACCTTTGTATTTATTCTGCTCGGGATTGCCTATTCAGCCAGTATTGGTGGCTTGGGCACCATCGTCGGTTCTCCACCGAATGCGATTGCAGCCAAAGCCCTCGGTTATGACTTCGCTGACTGGATGAAAGTCGGCCTGCCAATGATGTTCATTATTCTGCCAGCAATGTTGATCAGTCTGTATGTGGTATTGCGTCCAAAACTGAATCATAAGGTGAATTTTGTCACTGAAAATATCCCCTGGACCACCACCCGTATTGCGACGATGGTGTTGTTCCTCTGTACGGCGATGGCCTGGATTTTCAGTAAAAAATTGACTGAAAATTTCGGTATTTCACAGCCTGATACCTGGATCGCGATTCTGGCAGCCTGTCTGGTGGTGATTCTGGGTACGGCTACATGGAAACAGGTTGCTGAAAATACCGATTGGGGCGTGCTCTATCTGTTTGGTGGCGGCTTGACCTTAAGTGCTGTCTTGAAGGATTCAGGCAGTTCTCTGGTTTTAGGTCAAACACTGGCAAATGCTTTCGGTGACTCCTCGCCTCTCGTAATTATCTTCGTTGTGGCAACCTTCATCATCTTCCTGACTGAATTTACCAGTAATACTGCCTCAGCTGCCTTACTGGTTCCGGTCTTTGCCGCCATTGCCGACCAGATGGGTATGCCTAAAGAGATTCTGGTGATTGTGATCGGGATTGGGGCTTCTTGTGCCTTCATGCTACCTGTGGCGACACCACCGAATGCGATTGTGTTTGGTACTGGCCATATTCAACAAAGTGAAATGATGAAAGTCGGCTTTGTCCTGAATATCATGTGTATTTTCTTGGTTTCCCTGTTTATTTACTGGTTCTTTATCTAAGTTTAAATAAATCCAGATTCCAAATTAAAAAGCACCCGAGGGCACTGCTGTCCCATAGTTTGCTTTAAATAAAAAAACCTGAGTCCTAACAGTTAAAATATGAGTGCAAACAAACACTTTAACGACCAGGATTCAGGTTTTGTCACATCAGAATACCGTATTTCATGAGCTAATTAAACCTGTTGTGCGACAGGATTTTGAACAACTTGCTAAAGTACACCATGTTGGACAGAAATTTAGAGCGGCTTCCCGGTGGGATCAGTTTATTGCCATATTGATGTCTCAATTCTCTTGTAGGCAAAGTCTGAGAGATATTCAATCCAATTTGGAGTGCCAACAGGAAA
>NZ_VPDL01000041.1:0-13388 GCF_013417705.1 Acinetobacter sp. YH12235
ATTTCTGTAAGTTAAAAGAATTTAAACGTATAGCGATGCGTAGTTGTAAAACAGATACGAGTTTTGAAGCCATGATTCAATTGTGCGCGAGTTTAATTAACTCTCGGTAATTCTCAACAGACCCTAATTGAAGTTATTGATATTAAAAATCTAAGAATAAATCAACTTTAATGTTATAAAGCAGTTTTTTCTACTTCTAAAATCAAGTTCTTCATCCATCCCGACTTTTTAGCTTCTAAAAATTTTTGAAAATCCTCCTCTCCTAATGAGTCCTTTAGTTTTTCTATTACTGCCGGATCAACAATTTGAGGACCCAAAAAATATAGTGCTGAAATAGCCCAGCCGGCTGGCTCATGCGCATACTGAAAAACATCCAGACAACGGGTGCGAATTAAGCGAACAGTTTGCCCATAAAGTTTAATTTCCCTAGATCTTCCCGTTGTATAGAAAACATGAATAAGCGGCACCTGCATACTTAATCCTAGACGGTTTGCCGCTATGCCACCATGTTCCTGAAACCTGAGCGCCGTGGCTCTAGACAAGGTTTGCAGTACAGCAGCAATATCAGGTGATAAAGGTTTATTTTTAAATTGGTTTAATTTATTCCTTTCAACTTTATAATAAACTTTTGATAATATGGTATGTACTTCACCCGATAGGATAAATTTATTTAAAATCCTTTTTAATTCTTTGTTTTTTAATTCAACACCAAAATCTAGATTACAAAATAATTTACCAGCTTCAAACCTTAGATATTTTTCAATTATTAACTTTTCCTTATTACAACCACACATATTTTTAATTCTTAAAAATCAGATTTTATTCTAATTTTCAAAAATACAATATAAATAATAAATATAAGGGAGATCTATATTTTTTATTCTAAAGATAATCCAAAGTACAGAAATTTTATCCATTTTTTATAGTGTAACGATCTGGCGATTATAGTGTAACACACGTATTTTTATAGTGTAACGAAATGCCAATTATAGTGTAACGCTGCCCTTTTTATGGTGTAACGCATCATTTTTTATAGTGTAACGTACATATCTTTTATAGTGTAACACCCTATTTTTTATAGTGTAACGTACATATATTTTCAGTTTTTTATCGTGTAACGGTAGATATGTTTAATTTTTAATCAAAAAAATTAGTTAATCAGGTAAAATCGTTATAAAACCCTCAAAAAACACCTATAAGTTTGCAAACACACTTTTGGAGTGCTGCATAATGCTTTTAAGCGGGTTAATATAAATTACCTTATAAAAATAGGAATTAATAATATGATTAATCCTTCTTTAATACTCTCTCAACAGGCCAAAGATTTAGGTAAACAACTAATTAAGGAGCTCAACATTCAACCAGGGATTGGTATTAGTGATTACTTAGGTGTTAGCAGAAGATATCACAATATGGATGCCATTTTTGTGTGGATTCAAAACAACATTGATGAAGGTAATTTCAATTATGATATTAATAAAATTAAAAGAAATTTTAAGTTGTTAATGCCTGAATCTTTATCTGGGTTTTAATATTACCAATCTGATTTAGAATTGGCTTCCTTAGTTTTAATTTTATTATTGCCTGAGGCGCTTTCCCTTATCTTTCCCAGCAACTTTGGGGGTTGAATAGAGATAAGGGTGGCCAAGGCAAAAATGAATCATTTTAATTCAGCATTTCCAAAGCTCGGAAATAGCAATTAGGTCATGGCCAGTCAAATATCACATCTCTACTTTTAAAACAGTCCTTTGCGAAACCCATGCTCGGTCGGCAACTTTTACTGTGTTATATCCCTATTCAACCGGTACGTTCAAAGCGCTGACCAAATACTTCGGCAAGATAAGATGGATGGTATTGGAAAAAATCTTTCTCACCCAAAACAAATACCTAAAGTAGAATTCTTTTACAGTGAATAGAATCAATAACTTATAGTCATTAAAGTAGAAATCAAAACGGTAATACCAAGGTTAATTCGACTCCACAATTGGAAAAAATCTTTCTCACCCAAAACAAAATATCTAAAGTAGAATTCTTTTACAGTAAATAGAATCAACAACTTATAGTTATTAAAGTAGAAATTAAGACAGTAATACCAGAGTTAATTTGCCACCACAATTAGAAAAAATCTTTCTCACCCAAAACAAATACCTAAAGTAGAATTCTTTTACAGTAAATAAAATCAACAACTTATAGCTATTAAAGTAGAAATAAAAACAGTAATACCAGAGCTAATTCACCACCACAATTGGAAAAAATCTTTCTCACCCAAAACAAATACCTAAAGTAGAATTCTTTTACAGTAAGTAAAGTCAACAACTTATAGCTATTAAAGTAGAAAGCAAAACAGTAATACCAGAGCTAATTCGCCACCACAATTGGAAAAAATCTTTCTCAGTCTTGTATTTATATCTTAGTTTTCAGTATTCGAGTCCTGATTCTTTATGGAATCCATACTACCAATCTAAAGATTGATGACTTTCATTTTTAGATTTTTCGCTCTTGCCTGATGCACGTTGACGTATTTTACCACGTAGTTTCAAAAGTTGGATTGGTGATAGAGGAGGCTCAGGCAAAAATGAATCGAGCTCATCAAGTATTTCTAAAGCCCGTAAAATGGCAATCAAATCAGCTAATCGTACATCTCCTTTCTCCGCTTTTAGCACAGTCCTTTTTGAAACCCAAGCTCTGTCTGCAACTTCTACTTGTGTCATGTCTCGATTCAACCGTGCTCGTTTTAAACGCTGACCAAGCACTTCGGCAATATAAGCTGGATTATCACTATGTTTAAATTTCATTTAAGGTTTAAAGCATCAATAAGCTCCTTTAAAGATATGCCATTTACCTTTATTAACCAAATTTCTATGAAGCTCCTATTAAGTACTCAAATCTGCACTCAATAAATAATTTTGAGCGGTTAAATGCAAAATCTTGTACTTAACAATACAAGCTACATCCAAGAAATTTTAAAATTATTCGGTTCATCAAGGTTAAAAGGCACCACTCTCAGCCTTGCACCTTTGGTTTTCCTAAACTCAAAATCATCTAATGGTTGAGTGAATTTATCTGCTCGATATGGGTAAACCAAGATCACTTCACTTTTATGATTCAAGTAGTAATGACTATAAGCAAACATCTGCTGAATATCACTGTCCTTTAAGCCATAACGTCCACTAGGATCAGTTTGATCAATCAGCTTCCACTTGGTATCCATTACAATACTTTTAGCCTTAGATCGCTCTATTAAAATATCTGGCTTGAGTTTGAATACCTTGCTCTTTTGTTGTTCACAGATATGCTCGGTAGCATGCTGTGTACTCACCTTACAATCAGGTAAATTACGGCGCAGATGATAAGCCACGTAGTATTCAAAAAGCTTTTCCATTGGAAACAGTAAGCTCATACCACACCATTCACCCTTTGTGGACACAGGCATATATTCTCCAAGAATAAGTTCAGTCCATGGCTGAATCTCTGCATAGAGCACAAGCAAGCGCCCTGACTGCCATTGTCTAAAGTCTTGCTGTATCTTTTGACTACGCGGAATTTCATTCGTCATCAACCTTAGTTCTTGAGCAAGTTTCCAATTACTCGCATCTTTGGTCTTTTTACAGACCACTTCCAATGCTGTGCGAATAAGACGATTCTCAGGACGATTAATTTCATAGACATCATGTTCAATCGGAAAAATATGCTTCTTGGTGGGTGGTTGTCGCATGTATTTCACATGCTGTAATTGCCCACGTAAAAACTTTTGTTCCTCTTGTATTCGGTTATAGTCAAAACGTAAACCACGCTGAACCAAACGTTCAAATGAGGATAGAAACTGAGAAATAATCCACTCATGTAATGGTTGCCTGAATCGATTTAGATTAGCGGCACCCGTCTCTCTAAAAGGTAAGTGCAAGGATATACTGAGCATTTTCTGAAGCAGTTTACGTTCCTGCTGAATTATCTCCTGATCATCCACGCCGTTCAGCTCAATATGCTTGGGAAGAACTTCAATACGAGTACCACACGGTGTTTCAATAACACCTACGTATTGATCAAGCTTCAACTTCCTGCGACCTGCCAGCTCGAAGACTTTTGCACCATGTTTAGAAAATGATGCTGAGAGCTCACACAAGTACTCAAATGCTTTTTCCGGTATATAAGCATAATCCAAACTAGACTTGGGGCAACCTTCATAAGCAATGCTGATGAAGGCATATTCTCGTACTGTAAAATCAGGCATGAATCTCTCCGATTAATGCTTGATAATCTTGGCAAAACTATCGATTGAATCAAATGCAGATTCTACTAGCTCCCACGTTTGCTGCTCCTCAATAAAACTCTCAGATTCGGTATTAACGTTCGGAAACAAGGTCGAACGCACTATTGCTTTAGGTTGAAGCATGCCATTTGCGTTGAGCACCATATTGATCTTCGACCAGTCATCAAAGAAGTATTCTTGCAGTTGAGGAATAATTTTTTGTTTAAAAATTGAAGATAAAGTTTCTAAAGTCTGTTGTTTTTCCAGACTCATGAAGTTGGCATGGCCAATACAATGGTCACGGTCTAACAGCACTTCAATACGTTGGTTGATGACTTCTAGCAACTTTCCAATATTTAATCCATTAACAATGACTTCATTTAAAAGTTCTGGTTTTGGTGGCATTTCAATAAACTTAAACCGACGGCGCAAAGCTATATCTAAGCCTGTTAGAGACCTGTCTGATGAATTCATTGTACCAATGATGTAGACATTATCAGGTATAGAAAATTCTTCTTTAGAATATGGTAGTGTCACAGAAAGAGCTTCTTCTGCTCCTTCACGTTTGGAATCTTCAATTAGGGTAATCAGCTCACCAAAGATACGAGAAATATTACCTCGGTTGATTTCATCAATAATTAAAATATATTTATTAACTAAATTAGTTGAAAGCAATGCTTCAGGTTGAAGCAGCGCAGTTAACTTAGATTTATCAACGGCATTTTCTAAATTATATACAGTCGATTGCGAGAAAATTTTCTTAAAATAATCCTCATTTTTCAAACTTGGAGAAAATGTTTTTAGCCATTTAACTTTTCTCAGTTGATGATATCCAAATTCTTGATTCTCATCATATTCATATTCACCAGTCACCTCTGCAATAGCTCTGAATTTTAGATTGCCATCAGTGATAATGACTAAATCACCATTTTTAATTTTATTTTTAAAGGTATTTACATAACCAGCAGCTGTATCTTCACTATCTTTAGAGTAGTGGGACTCCTGTAATTGATTTTTTACTGACTGGATATCATCACAGTGACTGAAATTAATCGCATCTCCCCAGCCTAAAAGAATGACATCATTATCTAAACATGAACGATATAAATCATCTTCAATTCCAGCGCGGCCTAAAGACATTTTCCAAATTTTTTTATTGGATAGATCTATTTCACTCTCAATATTAGAATGAACATTACCCTTCGCCAGTTCAACAATTTCTTTAAATACCCCTGCTTTCACTGGATATTTTAGATTACCATCTTCATCTGTTTCAGCCCGAATTCCTTCAATAAAGTCTTCATAGCTAAAACTTTGATGAAAAGTTACAAACTTGATCTGACCTTTTTTCTTATATTGATCAAAACGCTCTTTTAGTGCTTTACGATCTTCTGATTCCAAGACATCTAACGGCTTATTTTCAATAATCGATAATGCGTGGTTAATTGTATGATAGGTTTTACCTGTACCCGCTGCGCCAAATAAAATACGGTTTAAAGATTGTTGCATGATTACTTCGTCCACTAATTCTTTCGTTCGCTGTTTCTTTTGTTTGTTATCCAAATAGCCTTTCCTGACCAGTGCAAAAAGTTTTTCCACATATGGGAAAAACGCTTGTTCACCTTGATCAGCCAATAAAATAGGTAAAAATTCTGGAAGTGGTAATTTCGGATACAGGTGTTCATAACCAATTCGTTTGGTATTTACCTTACTTACAATGGGAATAATGAAAGGGTCATTAAAATCTTGATATAAAAATGCAATCATCCATTTCAGTCCTTTAGTGAACTGAATCTGGTCAATTGCGTTTAAATCACGACGCTGAGCAGCATCTACAATATCAAGTATTTCCTGTTTGATCTTCTGGAATGCCTGCTCTTGAGTATTACCAAGCCGTTTATTCCACGAATATGGTCGTTGATTATGATATTTTTCATTATCCCCTAAGCTAACAGGCTCCCAGAATTCAAAATAACAAGAAAAGGTAGGATCCCCCTGCGTTGGATCAAAAGTATCAATCTGGGCAATAAAACATTCTTTGCTTTTAGCTTGATGATATTCTTCCACTGTTAAATTTTTAAGACGTTCTACAGGCCATAATTCCAAGAAAGCCTTAATTTTACGCTCCAGCGCCGTGATCTGGTCGCCAGTTTGTTCATACCACTCACAAAAATTTTCAAGCTCATTCAAATTGCTAATAAGCACAGAAAATATTTTATTGCCTACCTGTAATGTTTTTGCATGTGTGGCAAGGTGATGGTGTCTAGGAGCTGTTTCTGAATATTCTTTCTTAATTAATAATTTGATTTCTTCTGGTGGTTGGTGATCACAAAAAATAATCGGTGTTTTAGATTTTGGATCTAAAGCCAATTCTCTTCCCAAAGGTGTTTTAAATGCTGCTATATGAACTGTTCCTGAATATGTACTAGGATATCTTTCTTTAAGATACTCTACTGCTTGGGCAGCGTTTAAACTCTGATTTTGATAATCTAAAGGCAATAAACCCTGCCCATCTAGTGTCATTCCAAATTGAATAGCATATTCTTTTAACTTATATAACCAATCTACAAATTTTTCATTAGCTAAGTTTTTATAAGAAAAATTCAAAGCAAACTTCGAATCAAATTCTGTAATAAAGTCAGCTAAAGCCTGAATAACTTCAAGTTTAAAATAAAATTTACCATCTTCATTATTTCCTAAGTGACTCACTAAGAGAAAATCTTTTACCCTGCTTGTCAAAATGGGTTTGATGCCAAATCCTAAATAACCATATTTACCACTACCTGCATGATAAATATCGATATTTGGAAATACATTGTGTATATCGTTGATTGCTTGCCAAAACCATTCAAGTTCGGCATCTTCCAAATTTTCTAAAAACAGCTCAATGCGATCTACTTCAAATTTCAGCTGCAGTTCTTGCAAATCCACTTTTTATTACCTATTACTTCACGAATACTTAATTCACTAAAACCCTTTTACAACACAAGAAATATTTATCTCGCATTACCATGCTTAACTGTATTTATTTAAATCCCACCAATTCATTCTTCGGATGAACTTTTTTCCATACTCTAGCTTATGACAGCCAGGCTTTACTTTCTTTGTCCCAGATACGGCGGCATCAGGTCATCAAACTGCTGATCTGTTTCTTGCGATACATCATACTCCCAATGTTCTTCGTATATACGACATGTCAGATCCAGAATTCTTTTTGAAAGTACGTGATGTCCAATTATGAATTGCTCTTCTGTTATGGCTCAGTATGCATAATCACGTACATATTGCACAGAATGTTCTAAGGCTTCTTCTGTTTCCCTTACCCATAATTTGAAACAGGGATCTCCACTTAAACAATCGATAAACTGTTTAAAGTCATTTAGTTTATTGATGAATGTTATATTGGCTTTCAGAATATTGTGAAATGCTTGTGAAAGTCCTTGAGTGTCATATATATCAATCTGCAATTTGTATAAGTTATCTTGAATACCCCTGTCATTACGTGCCGTGTTTAACACTTAACTTCCCTCATTTTTGTATATACGACAAACTTAGAATTTATAGCTGTGAATTCTGCCTTACTCACACCAACAATTCTAGTAAATCATGGGCTTGATAATTCAACTTTTAATTGATTAACAACAACTAATCAAAGAGTTTGGATTGTTGAATATATTTTAGCAGTCGGTCAGTTCTCGGGTATATACGACAATCAAGCCCTAAATACTGGATATCCAGTGCTATAGTACGGAGAAGTTGGCGCCGTATCGCATAAGAGGCTTTACAAATCCTTTGCCATAAAGATTTAGTAATCTGCAAAATACGAAGCGTTTTATTCAAATTCTCTTTTTTTTGTTCCCTTTTTTTAATTTTTTGCACTTCTGCATTCTTGAAGTCATACCCTTTATCCATCAGAAAGTCAGTTAACAGATCTGACCATCGCACAAAGTTTTTGTTCACCATTGCAACCGTATACTCTTGCAGAATGAATCCATATTTTCTGGCAGTATGCTTATTTTTATCGGATGCCAACTGTGCAATATCCCAGATCGTTAGACCTGCGCCGTGGGCAATATCTTCGTGTAATTTTGTACTACTTTTCTCTTTTACCAACCGATGTTTTATTAAGTAGTTAATGACCTTGGTGTCTAACTTATCTGTATCAGAAGCACAGTTCTGCAATTTGACACCGTACTTCCGATTAGGAGTTTTAATTCCACTGAGCTTACACTTTGCAGACCATGCTTTATATAAATCTTTCTCAATATTGATCAATTCCTTGGCAGTATAGAACTGCTCTGAAATAACCAGAATATGCAGGTGTGGATGCCACCCCGATTTTTCAGAATAAGTGACTTCAAGTACCGTGATATGACCAACTTTAGAAAAGATGTTCCTCAACTTTCCTGATCGCATTCCATCTATAAATTTTCCCTGAGCTACCTTTAGCTTTTCAAGTAGATCGATTAAACGATCTCTTAAGGAATGTGGAATTGTTAATGTCATCATATAAGCATGCAAACCTAAGTCATTGATGACCTTTTGAAGCTCTATTAGTTCAGCCTTTTTCTGTGCACCCAATCGAGCGACACAGGTTGGACATACCCAGCACTTCCTGCATTCCTCTATTTTGCTATATGTCACTTTTTTCGTGTCAGTCCGATATTGAATTTCAACATTTGCATGTTTTGGTATTACAGCTTTTCCACACCTAACACTGCCATGCACAGGGTCAAACTTTTTAATTTCTCTTTGAATTATTTCTAGCAACCTGTACTTGAAACTACTGCCTGATTTACGCTTATCTGACACGGTTTCATAATCTGTTTTGTTGGATAACTTTCCTCTTTTAATATCTAAAGGGTTTCCACTTTTCTGGAGCATTTCCAAATCAGCAGGTAGAGTAGATTGAAATTGCTTGCTAGGATGCTGATAAAAATTAGCCATGAAATTTTTCGGTTACTTAAAAACCAGAAAAATACATGTTTCAAAATTTTGACAATTGTTTTGGTGCAGAAAAATGAAAAAATGATCATACGGGAGGTTGTTTTAGGTCACTGAATCACTACCCCTTACTTCAATTTGATTATAGAATAGACATTTAAAACACCTAAAATATTCACGCTTTTTGGATCTATTTTTTTTATTCCCTATTTCCCTAAAAATGCTTTTTTATTATTAAAAACACAAAAAATAGCGTCAGTTCTTTTATTCTTTATAACAGTAAATAATCTTAAAAAAATAAAATATACAAAAGACCTAACCTAATGATTTTCAATATTTTTATATTTACAAAACATGAAAAAGCATTAAAAATTAAAGAATAATACGTACTAGGAACTCTAATGAGAAAATTTGCAAAAATCCAAAATGCTTTTAATTCTTTAAAACAACAGGGATTTGGAGCAATTAGATATTAATATTGATCTTATGACACAGAAATCGCAAGATTTGGTTAATAAATGGTGCCAAGAATTTATTGATGAGATTGTCGAACAGATTACGGTTAAAGGTTACTATCAACCACCTATTGAATATCAGTTTTATTCTTGTGAAGTGAAAGATTGGGCATTAAAACATGCAGCTAAAGTTCAAGAACAATGGGAAGAGTGGCATAGCGACTGCACTTGTAGTGACCTATATGGTGATTACTGCGAAGTAGACGAGCCTTTTGAATATAGTTTACAACCAGAAGATTACTTCCAACTCCAGACTGATGGATTATATGCTCATGTAAGTACCGATTATGGACCATTCATAAGCTATATCGGAGTAGATCTGTTAGACCTGTATGATTTTTTAAATGAGGATGAATCTTATGAAGAGTTGCGTCATTTATATTTTGGAAAATCTGACTTAACTAAGGCAGAAAGAATCTATCTTGTAGGTTTTTCATTCTTAGCAATTATGTTAAAGGATAGCTCTTTACTAATTTGAAGCTTTTGTAAAACTACCCCATTATGCGAAACATTGATTATCTTGTATGTTTCGCATATGCCATAAAAATCCTATTAGTAAATATCTTGAAATTCTAGACATATTATGCCAAATTTACTATATAAATGGTTATTTTAACAATTCCCCTTGCAATTATGACAATTGAAGTATTTCACATGTTGATACTTTGGTTGAAGTGAAACTTAGCTCAACGTTAATCACTATTTTTATCATTTTTTACATTTAAAGTAGTGGTATGTTTATTCTCAATAAATTTAAAATATATATTAATAATTATACTTTTTAAAGAAACTGGGGAGGAATATGATTATTCAAAAATTACTTAATAATTTAGGATAATATTATTTAACTATTGATTAAAAAAATAAATTCAACAAAAGATCAACACTATATAAATTTAATAATGAACATCCATAAAGGAAATAATAATATGAAAATGAGAAATATTATACTTGTATCGATATCATTATTTTTAGGAGCATGTTCTTTAACGCCATTACAGAACAAAGCAAAAACACCGAAAACAATGGCCAGCAAAAATGAATTAAAACAGCATCTCATTTATATTGATAAGAACGGTGATTTAATTGACCCCTATACTAAAAAGGTAATTAAAAACGAAGATGATTATGTAAATGAGATTTTAAAAACCTTTGAAAATTCTTCAACGAATAAACTCACAATCTTTATTCATGGTGGCCTGAATACCTACCAGAATGCGACAAAAAAAGCCAACCAGATTCTCAAATACTATGATCAGGACAAAGACAGTTACATCCTGGTGATCGGATGGCAAGCTGGCCCTTTTACCAATTATCTTGATCATCTGTTCTTTGTCCGTGGAGGGGAAAGGCGAAAAATTGTTGGGCCGTTAACTTCGCCTTTTATCCTAGTTGAGGATGTAGCTCGTAGTGTAGCGAACGCCCCTAGAGCTACTATAGATGCTGGCATGACTCAATTCACTCTACCGATTCGTAGACAAACAGGTGAAGAAAAAGCTTATGGCGATGCTTTAGATCGCCTTTTCGCAGCCAAAGAATTCAATGTGAATGCTTCTGGTCACGTTAGAGGACTAACTTACAAAGACATTGTGGGTTACGCCAATCCAGTCAAGTTTGGCACTGCGCCATTTGTAGACGGTTTTGGTCGGGGAACGTGGAATTCACTTTCACGCCGGACAGAGCTTTTAATTTCTAAAGATTCGGCATTTGCTAAAAATGAAAATTCAAAAACAGCATTACATAAATTCCTAGATCAGGTAGACAGTTCACCTTCAACACCGGAAATCACGCTGATTGGGCATAGTATGGGAACTATGGTGGCAAATAATATCCTGATCAGGAAGCCAACCCTGAACTATAAGAATATTGTTTATATGGCTGCTGCGGCATCACTTAAAGATGTTGAAAGTAATGTTGTTCCATTCCTAAAACAGGATAAAAATCTACACTTTTATGGATTATCACTAAACCCGTACCGTGAAATAGCAGAATCCAATGTATATGATACAGTACCACGGGGTAGTTTACTGATCTGGATTGATACATATCTCACCTCTGTTAAATCATTTACAGAAAAGACCTCGGGTAACTTTTTCAATATGATACGGGCAGCAGAAACGATTTTTCCATCTTCCGTGAGAAACCAAGTTCATTTAACAATGTTTGGGTTTAGATCAAAAACAGATAAAAATGAAAAATACGGCCCTCAAATTCACGGTGAATTTGATGAATATAAGTTTTGGGATGCAAATTTCTGGATAGCTGATCAGGAATGTGGATTGTATTTCATGGACGAAGAAATAAAGGATACAGCCTTAAAAGAGAAGTGCAGACAAAAGGATGTAAATGAGAAAAATCGTAAAACGTTCTAAAAACAATAAGGAGGGCTCCCCTCCTTATAACTAATTTAATGGTTGCTCCGCTTTTATACCTATGAAAGATCTTCCTGTAAATTTAATTAACTTACTTACATTGACCACCTAAAGGTCTTATGAACTTTTACATATGTATTTATTGAGACAAACTTACTTTCTATCACTTCTATTCAACTATCAACTTCTATGATTTATTCCCATGTGAGTATTGTCACCTTCATCTAACTTCTGGTAACTGTGGTAACTGTGGTAACTGTGGTAACTGTGGTAACTGTGGTAACTGTGGTAACTGTGGTAACTGTGAAGTTATCAAATGTCTAATACAAGAATTAAAAATATAATATGTTGATTATTATTAAAAAATATGTAAATCATTTTATTTTAATTTTTCGTATATACGGCAAATTTCCAAAATTAAAGTAAACAAAAAAACCACCCGAAGGCGGTTAAAAGTTTTAAAAAATCATATCGCTGTAAATTTCTTAATATATTCTCTCTCCTTATCAGTTAACTTTTGATTACCAAAAAGATTGGTAAATTTCCCAATCAATCCAAGCAAACATAAAGCGTCATACACATCCAGCATATTCTCGCCAAGCTGGTATATTTGTCGCCCGCCATTTAGTAACCAAAAATATCCACCCAAAGGATGATGCTTATCTAATTCCTGAACAGTTCTATTTTTATTCAACTTCAGTTTCTCATCAAAACACAGCTCCTTTAATGTTGAAGCACATATGAGATACATATCAGTTGAATGTATGCGCATATCGCCAAATTGGCTAATCGCAATGCAATACATTTGTAGTTTTTTAAATTTATCCATTTCGTACCACCTAACAATATCTGATTTCAATAAGCTGTTCTTTTTCTTCATTCGTGGGTTCTTTCTTTCCATAAAGCTGTACAACTAACTCATCCATTCCAATGCATTTAAGATGTAGATACCTACATAGCGTCATGTAACCAACGAATATGTGTGGCAATTCATGTATTTCCAACCACAAACCCTCACTAAAAATTACAGGCTTTTTCTCCCTATCTTCCAATATGCCATCGATATCAATTTGGTCACCTGTCCAATTGATATATGGCTGATCTAACCTAGTTACAACCGCATATGTTTTATTAACTGGACTTTTTCCAATTTTTTTAATCATGTTTAATACCCTTTTTAACGTAAGCGTCCGCTGAACACACCTTATGAATTCATCCTATAAGCCTTAATTTAGTCCCCACTTAAAAACAAGTGGGGACTAAAATTTATGACTACAAATCACCAGACATCCATCGCATCTCTTGCGA
>NZ_VPDL01000042.1:0-12482 GCF_013417705.1 Acinetobacter sp. YH12235
TTAATGGAGAAATCTAATCGGTATGTTATACCTGAGAGAAGAGTGAGGAGTTATCCAAGGGTTGTAAAAGGAAAACCTCAAAAATACCCAAGAAAAAGCCAGTCAATCTCTTAACTGACTGGCATTAATCCAATGATGGGCTTTTTTATAAAAAGACATTTTAACCTGTGTGATCCAAACGGGTTCCCAAGGTCTCTAGGTGCATCGGGAAGTTATTGGTTTTACGGTCTTCAAAATAATGACGAAGCGTATGCTCTACACTCGGGAAAGCCAGTTCACTCCAGGGAATTTCATCTTCGTTAAATAAACGTGCTTCAATGGTTTCTTCACCTGCACCAAATTTTCCATCAATCAGTTGAGATTTAAACAGGACATAAATCTGGCCAATCCGCGGAATATTGTACATGCAGTACAGCTGTTCAATATCTACTTCAGCTTCGGCTTCTTCACGGGTTTCACGTGCTGCGCCCTGTTCCATGGTTTCAAACAGTTCCATATAACCGGCAGGGAGGGTCCACAGTCCATAACGTGGTTCAATAGCACGGCGGCAGAGCAGAACTTTATCTTCCCAGAGCACCAATGCACCGCAAATCACTTTTGGATTAATGTAATGAATATATCCGCATGTAGTACAAACCTTGCGAACCTTCTGATCGCCTAAAGGAATTTTCTCTGTTGTTTTATGTCCACAGTTCACACAGAAGTTCATATTCATCATCAATGATAACAGTAAGGTCAGGATAACTGAAAAATCAAAATTTGGCATCATTTCTATCCCGCCAAATCAAAAATCAGCTATGATGAAATTATAGTCGCATAGGGAGCTGAATGAATGGATGAGCTGGGATTAATACAACGCTTGCAGAAACATTTACGATTTTCCAAACGGATTCAAACTGCTCAGGCTGCTGTATTAATTGCGATCACAGATGAAGCTGATCCCAAAGTTTTGCTGACACGTCGTTCAGCTTATATGAATAATCATGCAGGGGAAGTCTCTTTTCCAGGGGGTAAACGCGACCCGCAAGATACCAGTAATATTGTAGTGGCTTTGAGAGAGGCGTATGAGGAAACGGCGCTTAACCCATTTGATGTGCATCTGATCGGGGATCTCCCGATGCAAAAGGCACGTAACGGGATGCTGGTTAAGCCTGTGGTAGGTATAATTCCGCCTACCATTCAACTCATTCCTCAGCCGACGGAAATTGACCGGATTTTCTTTGCTTCCTTACAGCATTTGTTGGAAGCCCAGCCGATGCCTTATGAAGTGCGGTTTGCCCAGCAGTCTTTATATTTTCCAAGTATGCGGGTGGAAAATGAGATTGTCTGGGGACTGACCGCACGTATGCTAATTTCATTATTTCAGTACGGGCTTGACTATAAAAAAGACTGGCCATTTTTACTTAATTCACCTGCGTTTAAACGCTCAAAATTTTTTAACCATTGAACAGGATTTCAGCCATGTTATATCAATTTCAGGGACATTCACCAAAAGTAACGCATCAGCCATGGGATGGTTGGGTGGCACCTACAGCGACGGTCATTGGACAGGTTGAATTAGGTAAGCAGGTGAGTGTCTGGTTTGGCGCCGTTATTCGTGCCGATAACAGTAAAATCCGTTTAGGTGACTTCACCAATGTTCAGGAAAATGCAGTGCTACATACTGATGCCGGAATTGAAATGAACATCGGAAATTATGTGACCATTGGTCATCAAGCCATGCTGCATGGTTGCACGATTGGCGATAATAGCCTGATTGGAATTCAGGCAGTGATCTTGAATCATGCCGTGATTGGCAAGAATTGTATTATTGGTGCCAATGCTCTGATTCCAGAAGGAAAGGTGATTCCTGATAATTCGGTGGTAATGGGCTCACCAGGCAAAGTCGTGAAAACTTTAGATGAAGCCAGTATTCAGAAACTGAAAATGAGTGCCATGCACTATGCCGAGCATTTCCAGAAATTTCAGGACCTGGAAGAAGTACAGCTTTAGGCTGTTATCTGAATAAAGTCCTCAGTTAAGCCTAGAATTTTCTAGGCATTTTTGTATCTGGCTTGGGAAAATCTCGCCTAGAAGATATGAGTGGAGTATTATATTCGACGTTTTTTATATTCTCTGAATTAAGGTTGTGCATGAAAGTGCTGGCATTGGAGACTGCCAATGAGCAGTGTTCCGTTTCTGTGATCGATGATACTCAAGAACTATTTTTTCAGCTTGATGCGCGCGCCAAGGCACAAACGCAAACCATTCTCCCAATGATTGAACAAGGCCTCAATGATCTGGGCTTGGCTGTATCTGATCTGACAGCAATTGCCTTTAGTCGTGGCCCGGGATCGTTTAGTGGTGTTCGTATCAATGCGGCTGTGACCCAAGCTTTGGCTTGGTCAAATGATCTGCCTGTAATTCCGGTATCGACTTTACAAGCTTTGGCACAAGCGGCATATCGTTTGCATGGTTTAACTGCAGTAACTGCAGTACTGGATGCACGGATGAATGAAGTCTACGTGGCCAGTTATCAGTTAGATGCTCAAGGGATTATGCAGGCTGTTGATGAAGAACAGCTTTTGAGTTATGAACAAAGTGCTGAAGCAGTAAAATTTACTGTGGTGGGTTCAGGTGCCAATCTAGTTCAAGAAACAGCATCTGAATATAAAAATGTCAGTGCAACAGCGCAGGATATTGCCGTGATTGCGCGTGCAGCAGCAAAAACAGAAAATTGGGTCAGTGCAGAATTGGCACTTCCGGTATATTTACGTGATAACGCATGGAAAAAAATTCCAGAACAAGGCAAAGCATAACTAATCAGGATTAAGCATGGATCTTTTACTGCTGCTGAAAGCAGCAATTATGGGTATTGTTGAAGGTATTACCGAGTTTTTGCCTATTTCTAGTACTGGGCATCTGATTTTGGCTTCAGAATTAATGAATTTCTGGACCAAAGAAAAAAGCGATGTTTTCGTCGTCGCAATTCAGATGGGGGCAATTGCCGCGGTTATTTATGAATATTGGGCACGGCTTTGGGGTGCAGCAACCGGGATCGTAAGTGGTGAACCGCAAGGACGCCGTTTAGGGATTGGCCTGATTCTGGCTTCTATTCCCATTGTGCTGATTGGCCTGACTCTAGGGCAAACCGTAAAAGAGCTGCTATTCAATAATATTGCGATTGCCATTGGTTTGATTGTCGGTGGTCTGATCATTATCTGGATTGAAAAGAATCCACCCAAGGTACGTGCCCAGGAAGTTGAAGATCTGACCGTAAAAGATGCGATCTGGATTGGTCTGATTCAGGTCTTATCCCTGATACCGGGAACTTCACGTTCAGGTGCGACCATTATCGGGGCGATGTTCCTTGGCGTATCACGTAAGGCTGCAACTGAATTTTCATTCTTCTTGGGGATTCCGGTTATTATCGGTGCAGGCCTGCTCGATCTGTATCAAAGCTATGATGTTTACAGTACCACAGAAGACTGGACGGTTCTGGCAGTCGGTATCATCGTATCGTTCATCTCAGCGCTTTTATTAATCCGTGCCTTGGTAGCCTATGTGGCAAAACGTGATTTCATGGTTTTTGCCTGGTATCGCATAGCCTCAGGTTTACTGATTTTATTATTTGCCTTTACAGGTTGGAGATTATGGTAAGCACGATTCGCTTATATACCGAATCTGAGTATCAAGAGAAAGCACAGCACTTCGAGGCTGTGCTTTCTTCTCGTGGTGTAGAGGTTAGTATTGAGGTTATTGAAAAGCTGAATGCACGTTTCTTGCGTTTACATCCCGAACTGGCCCTGTGTGTTGATGCTGACGGCCTATGGCTCTGTGCCAATGGCATGAAAATGCAACCAGATTGGCAAGCAGAAGTAGGGCGTTTAAAACGTGCCTCTTTAAAATCGGAAATGATTGCTCGTGCTTGTAACCTCGGAGAAAAGCCGACTCTTATCGATGCGACAGCTGGGCTAGGTCATGACAGTCTGTTGATGGCACATTTGGGTGCTCAGGTGACCTTGGTCGAACGACATCCTATTTTATTTACCCTGCTTGAAGACAGTCATCACCGAGCGAAAAAGGATACTTTTCTAAGTTCGGTGGTTAACCGGATTCATCTGGTTTTTTCAGATTCTGCAGACTATCTGAAATCACAGGCTGAGCAGAATGCGGTCGTCGATGTGGTTTATCTGGACCCGATGTTTCCACAACGTGACCAGAATCAGCAGGCACCGAAAAAGCAGGCACAGGTGAAAAAACAAATGCAGTTATTACATTTGCTTTTACCGGAAGATGGTGAAATGGATCTGGGGGATAATCTCTTAGAATTAGCACAAAAAATTGGCAAGCGGGTGGTGGTGAAACGTCCTCGTCTGGCCGTATTTTTAGCTGGAAAAGAGCCAAATCATCAATGGTCTGGTGATGCTTGCCGTTTTGATGCCTATTTTCAGCATGAACTGGTTACTTAATATGAGAATTGCTTCAAAATAGATCAAGGATTTGTTATATATTTAAAAATTGGCATTGATAAAACTTATATCAAGCATAAACTTATTGGGCACATTAGCGAGCCACTCATCTCCCTGAAATCATATGATCGACTTTAAACCCTCCATCAATTTTTGGCACGATTTTAAAAGCAACCAAATTGCCGGGATGTGGTTATTTCTGGGATCTCGGCGTTCGCTGCAACTGGTGCGTCCCTCTATTCTGCAACTGGTATTCTGGGGGATTTTGGGCGGCTGTGCTAACAGTCTCTTTAGCTGGCTCAGTTCTGGTCGTATGGGAGATTTCAACTCTCAAGGTCTCATCAGTTATGCGCTTTGGCCCTTTATTGCCTTGATTGTCGGGATCTTTTTGTCCCAACGGGTGAATAATCCTCGTCTGATGCTGGTACCCGCATTGCTCTGGCTGGTGCTGGATACGCATATCATGCTGTTCCAGAGCTTGATCCAGTATCTGGGTGATCTGGATTATCTACCCTATATTTTCTATGCCTATATTCCGACCCTGTTTGTCATGCTGTTTGTCTGGCAAAGTCTGGCTGTGGTCTGGGTGATTTCACGTGAATTAAAATGGCCGTGGTGGGAACGGGCACTGATTATGCTGGCCACCTTGTTTACCTTGGTGGTGTGGCAGATTTCGGTGAAAGATCAGCCCATCTGGAAAGTTGAAGAAATTCCACCAAGTTTTGCTGAAGATGCTTTTTATGCTCAGCCGATCTTGCTGAACAAGGCACTAGATGCAATTGAATATGGCGAATTTGCACAGTCGCATTGGTACTTTATGGGTGTGGCTGGCGCGAGTTATCAGGATGTGTTCTATTCAGAAATAGAGCGGATTAAAAAGCAGTTTGATACCCGGTTTGGGACTTTTGGCCGTTCGATTATGCTAGTCAATCATCCGGCAACACGGACTGAGATTCCACTTGCTTCCAAAACCAGCATGGAATTGGCCTTGCGCCGTATTGGCCAGCAGATGAACCGCGAAAGTGATGTACTGTTCCTGTATATGACCTCACATGGCTTGCCAAATGAATTTGAAATGGAAAATGCACCGCTAGATCTGGCATCAGTCGATCCAAAATGGTTGCGTGATACTCTGGATGCCTCAGGTGTACGCTGGCGAGTGATTGTTATTTCTGCCTGTTTCTCAGGTAGTTTCGCTTCGGCTTTGCAGAATGATAATACTTTAATTATCACAGCCTCTGCTGCTGACCGTCAGTCTTTCGGTTGTTCAAACGAAGCTGATTATACCTATTTCGGTCGTGCTTTCTTTGATGAGGCCATGCGTGAAAATAACAGCCTGAAAGCCTCTTTTGAGCAGGCCAAGACTACAGTGGCTAAATGGGAAGCAGCTCAGGGATTTGAACCGTCAGAACCACAATGGGTGATTGGCAAAAACATGGAATTGATGTTGCCACAACTGGAACAGCGTCTTTTCCCTCCAGCGACGACCACTTCAGCATCTCCGTCTGTCGCTTTGACTCCATAAACCAATCTACAACTTTAGAAAATAGAAAAAGGAATGATGATGGAACTGGTACAGAATAATCGAAGCTTTGAGGGTGAACAGCGGATTTATAGCTTTGAGTCTAAAATATTAAAAAAACCAACCAGATTTGGAATCTTCCTGCCGCCACAAGCTCTGGAAGGCCAAAGTTGTCCTGCTTTGTTCTATTTAGCTGGCCTGACCTGTACTGAAGAAACTTTTGCAATCAAGGCACATGCCCAGCGTCTGGCGGCCCAGCTTGGTCTTATTCTGATTACACCAGACACTTCTCCGCGTGGAGATGATGTTGCCAAAGGGGATCACTGGGATATTGGGCAAGGTGCCGGATTCTATATTAATGCCACTCAAGCACCGTGGGCTGAACATTATCAGATGGAAAGCTTTATCGTCGATGAGTTGTATGAACTGGTGTGTGAAGAGTTCGTAGTTCAGGCAGATAAGATCGGGATTTTCGGTCATTCCATGGGTGGACATGGCGCTTTAACTTTGGCTTTTAAATATCCGGAAAAATTCTGTTCAGTTTCGGCATTTGCACCGATTTGTGCACCAAGCCAATGTCCATGGGGTGAAAAAGCATTCTCAAATTATCTGGGCGAAAACCGCAAAGAATGGTTGAAGCATGATGCAACTGCGCTGGTTCAGGAAAAAGGTGCACTGTTTAGCGATATCCTGATTGATCAGGGCTTTTCTGACCAGTTCTATAGCCAGCTGAATCCGGCGTTATTTCAGCAAGCTTGTGATGCCGTGAACCAGAAATTAACTTTACGTGAACATCAGGGTTATGATCATGGTTACTATTTTATTCAAAGCTTTGTAGATGACCATCTACAATTCCATGCTGTGCAATTAAATCCATAAGCCAAGCAGTAAAAGCGAAGCAAACTTAAAAGTACAATGAAGCTCCAAAAATAGGTCATGTTTTTGGAGTTTTTTATATGAATATCAAATAAATATAATAAAAATGGCATATAAGTTGCTATTCAAAAATCAGGTAGAACCAGTTGCAGTTAAGAACACGATGCACAATAAGCCTGAACCAGAGATTGACCAGCCATCACCTCCACTAGAAAAACACAGCTTCCGATTTCATGGCAGTGCCACGGAATATTTTGGAATCTGGATGGTGAATCTGATGTTAACCATCATTACGCTTACTTTGTATAGCCCTTGGGCAAAGGCACGCCGTATCCGCTATTTCTACGGTAATACCCAATTGTTAAAACATCGCTTTGACTTCATCGCCATGCCAAGCCGAATTCTACTAGGTCGTCTACTGGCATTGGAGTTGTATGTGGTGACACTGATCTTGACCAATTACTCCATTCTTGTCACCAGTTCATTATTTCTGATTGCTGCGATCTCTCTACCTTGGTTAATTCGGATGACCCTGAAATTTAAGGCCCGGAATAGTAAATATGGCAATGTCCGGTTTCATTTTAGTGGAAGCAATCGGGAAGCCTATAGGGTTTTATGGCTCGCGATATTGGTCAATATTTTCACCCTGTTTCTTTTCAGCCCAGTGGTGATCTGGCTATACAAACGTTACTGCTTTAATCATTTATCGATCGGCCAACTTCAGTTCAGCTTGGGGATCAAATGGTCTAAATTTATGTCAGCAGTCTATGTTCCCTTATGTCTGTGTCTGCTAATTGGTATCGCATGGATCGCAGCAATCGTTTACTGGGTCGATTTGATCGGTACAACCCTGTTTACCTTAGGTGTTGTGTTGAGCTATCTGTTTTGCCTGGCCTTGGTCTGGCTGATGATCTCTGCACGCTTATATATGTATACCTGGAATCATGTAGAGCTTGGTCAAAGCTATTTTAAAACCCGGGTAACGACATGGCGCTATAGCTGGATTGTACTCAGTAACTGGATAGTGCGTGCACTCAGTTTGGGACTCATGACCCCTTGGGCGAGCATCCGTTTATATGAATATCAACTGGCTAACCTAGAACTCTATCTAGCAGAGGACGAAACTAATCTAAAAAATATCTTGCAGCGTGATCCAAATGCTATAGCCAATGAAGTACTGGATATCTTTGATTTCAATGCATCGTTATAGAGGCAAGTAGGATGAAGCGACCTGTTGAAGTCAGATTTTATGATGGGGTTTTGGCCGAAGCCCAGCGTGCATGGATTGTCCCTGATCAGCAACGCGGGATTGCCTTGAAACTCAGTGAAGAAACACCCAAGCAAGTGAGCGAGGCTGACTTTTATTTTACTTATCCCGATATGGCGTATATTGGCGGGGTCGGGGGACGTAAACCGATTATCGAATTACCTGAAGATCGCCGGATTGAATTTTTAACCAAAGCGCCGCACTGGCTGAAGATTAAATCCAAAGAAATCTATCATGCCATATGGAAATTTGAACGTTCTCCACTCCTGATTTTCTTCTCGATGATTATCGTGATATGTGCGGTAATTTTTATTCTTAAATGGGGAATTCCATATACGGCCCAGCAGCTCGCTCAATTACTTCCCGAACAGACCTTGATCGAGGTGGGAAATCAAACTGAGCAGAAATTAATTGAGCAAACTGAGCCATCCAAGCTCTCCGCAGAGCATCAAGCACATCTAAAAAAATTGTATGAACAAAAAATCGCGGTAGGGCAACCTGCAAAGATTATTTTCCGTCAAGGCGGAGAAACTATGGGACTTAATGCAGCTGCGATTCCGAACAATACCATTATTGTCACCGATGAACTGGTCAAGCTTAGCGGTGCGGATGAAGAAGTTCTTGCAGTACTGGCGCATGAACAAGGTCATCTGGTACAAAAACATAGCATGCAAAAAGTGATTTCCAACCTGGGTGCAGCAGGACTATTTGCCTTGGTAACAGGAGATTTAAGTGATGTGGTGGCGGCATCTATAGCGGTACTCGCCGATGCGGGATATTCACAGGCGCTTGAACTTGCTGCGGATGATTATGCCATGCAACATTTGCATCAACAGCAGATCTCCAGTATTCATTTGTCGAACTTTTTGCAGCGGGTTGAAAACGCTAGAATCCTAGCAGAGCAAAATAAAACGATAAAAATAAAAAACTTTACTTTGAATATTGATGGAAAAGAACGGCAAATTACTGAGTCTGAGCTGAAATGGTTGCGTTTGATTGGAAAACTCAAAAAATATCTGGAATCGCATCCCGAACTGGATAAAAGAATTGAACGGATTCATGCATTCGAAGAAAAAATGAGCCAACCTGTTTAGCTCTAATATTGAGTATAAAAATTCATATCTCTATATCCTGAGGATCGAGGCGTGTTTAGCCTCGATTTTTTATTGATGGATATGCGAGTTTTCCTGTCTTAATCAATCATTTTCATCTAGGCCAAGTGATATTAAGCATAAATACTGTCCAGCGTTACATAACATCCAAGTCACAGTAGCAGGACTGGATTTGGTATAATGAGAAAAATCCAATTTCAGTTAGCCAGGTCCTTTCATGTCCAAGCCTTATTTAATTGCACCTTCTATTTTGTCTGCCGACTTTGCCCGTTTAGGTGAAGAAGTTGAAAATGTACTTCAGGCCGGTGCAGACGTTGTGCATTTCGATGTCATGGATAATCACTATGTACCCAATTTAACCTTTGGTGCAGGGGTATGTAAGGCATTGAAAAAATATGGTATTCAGGCACCTATTGATGTGCATCTCATGGTGAAACCTGTAGATCGCATGATTGGTGACTTTCTGGAAGCAGGTGCAGATATTATTACGTTTCATCCGGAAGCATCTGATCATATTGACCGTTCTTTACAATTGATCAAATCGGGTGGTGCTAAAGCCGGTCTGGTATTTAATCCAGCGACACCATTGCATTATCTGGATTATGTACTGGATAAGGTTGATCAGGTATTGCTAATGAGTGTGAACCCTGGCTTTGGTGGACAGAAATTCATTCCAATGACTTTGGATAAATTACGTCAGGCGCGCAAGATCATTGATGCTTCAGGTCGTGATATCCGCTTAGAAGTAGATGGCGGTGTGGGACCAGCAAATATTCGTGAAATTGCAGAAGCTGGTGCAGATATGTTTGTGGCCGGTTCAGCGATTTTTGGCAAGCCGGATTATAAAGCTGTGATTGATGAAATGCGTAGTGAGCTGGCTAAAGTCGGTCAAATCCAACTTTAATCTCTAAAATGTTTAAGGTGCATAAATCTGTGGATAACTTTATGGATAAGTGTGTAGATATCTATGTTGATAACCATATGGATATGTTGCATATTTTGTAATCGTTTGTAGCCTGGTTGATTGCATCTTAGACAAAATTTGTATAAAAAGAACTCAATTTGGGTTCTTTTTAGATATGTCAGCCCTTGATTTTAGTGATCGTTTATTCATCAAAGGTTAATAATCAAGCCAAACAAAAAGTGATCAATAGGTCTTAGTTTTGTGTTTCATTGTGTAAGATCTCCACGCTATTTTTAAATTTAATTCATGTGCATAACTTAATAATATGGACTTATTCCTTGTTTGTTTTTCTTACTCAAGTCTCTGTAATGCCATAACACGATGTCCCGTTTTGGCGTTCCTTAAGATAGGCTGAAATCTTCAGGTTGTCCTGAGCATTTGAGTAAGACATGGTTAAGTTAATTCTCATTCAGTCAAATTTTGTAAACGGCAGTTTGGTTTTGTCGTCTGTTTTATAAGATGTTTATTTTTTTAGGAGGAACGACCTCCCTTGTTGATTAAATTTATAAAATTCAACAAGAAAAATCGTCAGGACGGCCTGACTCTGTTAATTAGGAGGAAGGCAATATGGCCTGGATTATACTTGTATTCGCTGGACTATTTGAGATTGTCTGGGCCTATTCCATGAAGCTCTCAGAGGGTTTTACTAAACTCACACCGAGTATTTTTACGATTGTTTTTATGGTGCTCAGTTTTGTATTGCTGGCCTATGCCATGCGTACTTTGCCTCTAGGAACTGCCTATACCATCTGGACGGGCATTGGTGCAGTCGGCTCATTTCTGGTCGGTGTTATAGTTTTAGGTGAACCTGCTTCTGCTATGCGTATGCTGGCTGCGGTGCTGATTATTTCCGGACTTGTTTTGATGAAATTATCCTCCTCCTAAGAGCTGTTGAGCAGTTCTGATTTCGAGTAAAATAAAAACTGGCAAGCTTGATTCTGTAGGAGTAGGGCCATGCAGCTCAGTTATATTTATATGGATTCGCCTGTAGGACAGTTGCAGCTGGTCGCCAATGAAACGGCATTGGTGGCTGTACTCTGGGATTGTGAAAAACCGAATCGGGTCAGGTTGGCAACTCTGGTTGAAGATCCACAGCATCCCGTGTTGATAGAAGCTCGGCGTCAGCTTCAGGAATATTTTGCCGGTCAACGCAGTACTTTTGAGCTGCCTTTAGATTTTGCCGGTACTGATTTTCAAAAAAAAGTCTGGCAGGCTTTGCTGAATATTCCTTATGGACAGACCCGAAGCTATCGGGAAATCGCTGAACAGGTCGGTAATGTTAAAGCAGTACGCGCCGTGGGTGCTGCCAATGGTAAAAACCCGATCTCGATTATTGCACCTTGTCATCGGGTGATTGGCAGTAGCGGTAAGCTGGTAGGCTTTGCGGGTGGTCTGGATAAAAAAGAAATTCTGTTAAATATTGAGCGAACCCATTAAGATCAAAATCATAAAATTAAAATATGGATCAGTTCGTAACACTAATCTTAGGCCAACTCTGGTCCAGTTTATGATGGGTTCTTCTACTTTTTATTGGTTTAATCATTTTTAAGTTATTTAAACCATTTTTAAAAGGGAAGCTGGGAGAGTTTGCTGTTGCCACGCATGTCAAACTTTATCTGAAAGACCTTGAGTATCGATTATTAAACGATTTGACTCTTCCAGATGGAGAAGGGAGCACAACCCAAATTGATCATTTCTTATTAAGTCCTTATGGCCTGTTTGTGATTGAAACCAAAAACTATAAAGGCTGGATCTTTGGTAGCGAGCGACAAAAAACCTGGACGCAAAAACTTTATAAAAATAGCTATAAATTTCAAAATCCGATTCATCAGAATTATAAGCACATCAAAGTTCTGGAGCAGTTGCTGGTTGATATTATTGAGCCAGCCCAGCTGCATTCTGTGATTGTATTTATGCCAGATGCGGTATTCAAAACCCCAATGCCAAATTATGTATTTCGATGTTATGCACCAATTAAAATGTCTATGCGATAAACCATTTAAAATGTCCTGTTTTTAACTGCAAGAGTCAAGCACAGGATTTAAATTTCTTTGTTCAATCACAGCTTTCTGAGCTTTACGACTCGGCATACTTTTCTTGAGACGGGAACGTTTATTTTGTTTTTCCAACTCTTCATGCTGTTGCTGGATATGCGCCAGAACCGAGCCTAATCTTTTATTCTCAACCACTTCATTCTGCTGTAGTCCAGCCAGTTTATTGAAGACGCTATAGTTGATCTTCCGTCCTTCATGCATGAGGGCCACAGTGCCATCCGGGTACTCCAGAAATG
>NZ_VPDL01000043.1:0-11949 GCF_013417705.1 Acinetobacter sp. YH12235
AATTTTTGGTTCACGTTTTCGTGACTTTTAGAAAAAGCAAAAGCAACTCGGAATTCGCTTCGCTCATCAGCTTTTTTTTCTCGCTACGCTCGGTTTAGGAATCCAACTTGGAAAGTTCGCACCCATACGGGATGCTCTGCCATGCAGGTGATTGATGGATAGGGAGCTTGTAATCAGGGAAAGGCATGGGCAAATTTTCTCAGTTCGCTCGTAGACACTCGCTCTGTTTAGCGACTCATGCCACGAGATTTCATTTTAGGAGCTTGTTGCTGTGCTTTGAGCTGTTATTCTTGTCTGAGTTTCATCTGTTGTTCTGCTTTGATCTCATCCACACATTTTTTAATGACTTGATAGGATGGGTATAGAGTCTGGTATTGCTTGGCTTTGGCCGGATGTTGTTGTTGGTACTGCTTCCAGGCATGTTCTTTGAATTTTTCATTTTCCAATAAATCCTTCACACCATGTTTTTTCTGGTGTTCATGCTGACCTTTCAGTTTTTTGTGTTCTTGGTAAATCGCATCACGTTGGGCTTCCCAGGCTTTTTTTCCAAACAGTAAGGGTTTGTTCTGGGTTAATTCGTTGTGTTGATCGACCAGGCTTTGCAATTTGTCATGACTTTGCTTGAGTCCGCTTTTCACGATCTCCTGGGCAAGGTGCTGATTGAACTCGTTTTGATGTTTGTGGTGCTTGGTCAGGTTTATTTCGGCTTGTTTGAGATTGCGCTGCATAAAATCCAGGTCTAGATTCGCGTCTTTTGCGCTGATTTCGCGATTTAGCACTTTACCAAGGGTTTCCCTCTGTTTTTCCTCAAATAGGGCTTTTTCGTCAATTGGTGACGTTTTAGCGCTATTTTTGATTTGGGTCTGCTGTTCAGTTTTCAGTGTGCTGAGTTTTATCTCATTTTCAGCAATCAGCAGATCCATATTTTTGCCGTATTGCAGCTGCGCCTGATTTCTCTGTTTGATTTCATCATTACTACGGCTGATTTCGGTCTCAATCCCTTTTCGGCGCAGTTCGGTGACTTTCGGTCCTTCGTGCAGGGTGGCTTCCAGGCCATTCTCCTGGTCTTTGTAGCTGCGGTGGTCGACTCGGGCGGTGTATCCGGCTAGATCCAGGTGCATATTGCAGATATCGGCAAAGTGTTCGCGCCAGTGCTCGATTTCTCCACTGTGTTTCTGATCGAGTTTCCGGGTTTTCTCTGTAAAACCTTCTGGCGTAAGTTTACGTGTGCTCATTAGGATATGGGCGTGATAATTGCGCTCATCACTGCCGGATCCGGTATGCGGTGCATGAATACAGGCATCGACTGCTACCTGATGTCTTTCCACGATACTGGCACATAATTCTTCGAGCATGGCCAGACGTTGTTCCTGGTTCAGTTCACTTGGAAAGGCAATTTCAAATTCCCTGGCGACTGTCGAGTTTTTTCGGGTTTCCCGTTGTTCAACTTCGTTCCAGAGTTTTTCTCGATTCTTTAAATGCTCTGGTGCGCCTTCGGGTAAATAAATTTCTTTGTATTCCACACCGGTTTTTCGGCTGTAGTCATGTTCTCGGCCTTCACGTTCACAATAGATCTTTTCACCTGCCCGATAGGCAATCGCAGCAGTGGCGGAACGTCCTGCTGATCGTGCTACGGTTTTGACTGAAAAGTGGTAAATCGCCATGCCTGTTTTTCGCTTTTAAATTTTCACGTCGTGAAATACAACCGTGAATACGGTTGTCGGGGTATTGGGGAGACCCCAATCGTACTTGCAAACGAAGTTTGCATAAGTGCGCTCTTCGAGGAAAACATTACTATACATATAGCACCTTGAATGCATATTCAAGTGCGCTTATGTTAGGGATGGTTTCCCAGGATGATGGTATTGGATTAATGAGCGTTACTGAAACACTAGACAGCAAAATTAAAGCCCAGGAAGAAAAGCTGAAACAGCTTAAAGCTCAAAGACAAGCAGCACTGGCAAGAGAACGTGCTAAAGAGAAAGAACAGGCTCGTAAAGATGATACTAGACGCAAAATTCTAATCGGATCTTGTATGCTAAAAATCACTGAAGAAGATGAACAGGCCCGGGCAAAATTGATTGCACAGATGGACAAGTATTTGACTGATGAACGTGATCGTAAGCTCTTTAATTTATAAGTGATAGGAAATCAATCATGGCATTGAGCCAATTCGATATTATTAAGTCTTTAGGTGAATCTATTGAATGGTTTGAAAAAGAACTCTCTTGGGGAATGCCTATTGCAGAATTAAGGCATTTAACAGGAAGAATTGGGGAACTTTATGTAGCTATGATGACCTTAGGACAATTAGCTGATTCAGTTAATCAGAGAGGTTATGATGTAGTTTCCAGTACTGGACAAAGAATTTCTGTTAAGACTGTTACTACAGCAAGTCATGTCGATTTTAATCTTAAAACGATTGAGTTAGTGGACAGAATTATTGTTTTAAGAATTAACCCAGAGGACCTCTGTATTGAAGTAGTCTATGACTTAAATATGGAGCAGTTTCAGGCTAAGTCACGAGAATACAAAGGGAAATATATTTTAGGTATTTATAACAAAATACTTTTAGCTAATTCAAAAATAAATATAGGGTTAAATATTCCTACTGAAACAGAACTGAAAGTTGAAAATAATCATGAGCTATTGATTTTAAATAATATTTTTTATGATGGATATGAGATAAAACAATATGAAAATGCAAAAATTGAAGTTTATAAGGATGGTGAAAAACAACCATCAGCTAAAGAAATTTTGAGGCAGATAGCCCTCCCTTTAAATGTCTCTTTAAATAATTCAGCCGGAAATCCTAAAAATACTCAGCAATTAGGGGATCATGTGATCAAGGCAATAAAGAACTTTAGATCAACCTGATTTCGCATAAGAGTTTTTATGTTAAATCTAGCCTGTTTGCCCTTTTATTTTTGAATTGTTTACTAGATGGCAGCATAGTTGAGTAAAATCGAATAATATGATTAGAATCATGAAATTTAGTGCGTAATCCAGACTATTACTTTAAATAGTTAGCTTTTTACTCTCTACAATTCAGATTAATATAATTATCTATATTGGATATAGGCACATTCAATGAAAATTTTTAAATATTCATTTGTAATTCTAGCTGTAGTTTCAGTCTCTGCTTATACCATGAGTGACCGGCAGTCCACACAGTTTCAGGTCAAAATAAAAGTCAATGAAATTTGTGATATCGGCACAGGTTCTACTTCTAATATAGATTTTGGTACGATTTCTCGTAATACCCAAAATATCCAGGCAACGGGTAGTCTAAATGTTTCATGTACTAATGGTACGCCTTACAATATTTCACTAAATAGTGATGGTACACTAAAGAATACTCAGGATGCTTCCTTGAAGCTTTCATATCGACTTTATCAAGATGCATCTATGAGCAAAGAATGGGGAAACAGCTCTGAAAATCGTTTTTCACAACACGGTACAGGACAAACTCAAAATATTACCATTTGGGGGAAAGTGCCTGATACTAACGTTCCTGCCGGTCAATATATAGATACAGTTACTGCTACGATTACCTATTAAATATAGAGTTTTCTAATAAGTTAAAGTCACAGTAATGGTATCGGAATATTTCCCTATACTGCTAATGCTTTGCGATGGGACCATCGCATAAATAGGGATAGTCTGGTGGGTTACAGAATATGAAGTATTCGCCTGCCAAATGTTCGAGTGACTTGGATCCTGATATAAACCGTATTGAATATAACTTCCTAAAGAATTTTTCATACGTCTTTGTGAGCCCAATGGATTTAGACCATTATTTAAACTTACCTTCATATTGGTACCCATTGGACATGCTAATTGAATAGTCCCTGAACGATATAGAGTATTATTCAATAGCTCCACTGAACCAAAATCTATATCTGATGCAGATAAAATCAAACAGCTATTTTCATAGTTAGAATTGACGACTATATTGTTAGTTGAGCTATTTTGACTAGCTAGAGCTTCTAAATCTGAAGGTACTTCTAAGCCATAGCGATAAGCATAGTATAGCTTTATGGAAGTACTATTGGTTTTATAGGAGCCGGCAGGTACATTTTGTCCTGCAAGAACTTGACCATACATTTTGACCAATGTACTCGGACTTCCTGTATTAGCACCTACTTGAACAGACTGGCACTGAGCTGTATTTTTAGCGTCTGAGTTTGGTATCTTGCGTGTTCGTGCGACATCATAATATAAGTTATAATTTAATAAGGAAGCAGGATAGTTGTCATAGTTAATCATTGTGCGAGGATCTTTAGCCGCTGGATCTATACTATCAACTACCATACATATCTTATATGTCACGGGCTGACTCCAGTTTGAATTACATGTTACGGTAATATCCGTAGAAGCTGTCATCGAGCCTTGAATGTTCGCTGTGCCTAGGCTTAAATTACCTCCACTTACCCAGCAACTCTCTGCATAAGCAGATGAAGAGCATATGCTATAAGCTAAAAACAATAAGCTCATACAAGCTAAACGCTTGATGAGGCCATAAGCTTTGATTCGGTTAAATTGATGAGTTATTGACATACCACCCTTCCTAAATCGCTAAAACCTTCAAGAGTGGAAACTTCAGGAAGATTCACTTGGCATTGCTTAAGCTCATCGCCAATATATAATTTATTATTTTTCACATCATCTAAATATACAATACCATCATGAGCTACAATGGTTTTAGGAGGCTGCTGTATTGATGGTTGAATATCCCAAACAGATTTACCCACTGCTAGATTCTCTCCCTGATCATCGACTGCCTGTAATTGAACGGATTTCACTTGATACATTGGAAAACGAACGAATACACCACTTGCCTGACGAGGTACAACATCTTGCTGTGTTGTTTCTATTTTTAAATTTATGGGTAGGTTTAGGGTATCAACTGCTACACTATTATGCTGATATGGATTTAGACGATCCAATAGCAAATATCCTTTCTGATTAGTTTTACCAATCAAACGATTCTCCATACGCACCGGTACGCTAGCAATATTATCTGTTGAGACAATAGCAAATGAACCGTTACTCAAACGTGTGGGGAGTATCACATCTTTTAGAATAACTAAACCTCCGTTGACTGAGGCAAAAGCGCTGGTATTATTTTGTTGGTCTGATGCTGTATGTTGCACATTTAACTGTGCTAACCCATAGCGACCGAGATAGTCGATCTGCCCCTGAAATTGTGAGTATTGATCTGTACGATTGGCCATGGCTTGCCATCCCATCCCTCCCTGATCTTGATTTAGCGCATGCATTATATTCACACCAAACTGTTGGTTATCATGACTACGCTGTATTGATGCTGTGGCTGAGTTGCGTTGCGCCCAAGGGATATTAAGTGATAGATAGTAACTATCTTTTTTATTAATTAAATCATGACTATAACCTAAATTCATGTTCATACGTCGCGGCAAGATATAAGACCAGTTCAGCAATACAAACTTACTCTCTTGCTCTGTGTATTTTTGCTGGATATAGCTACTTCCCAACTGACCAATTTTAGTATTAAAACCTATATAAAATTGGTCTGACTTACTGGCAAATGCCGCATCATTCAAGCTGGCAATATCATTAAACTCACCAAACTGTCGTAGCCCATTATAATTTAAACTTATTAATGTAGAGTTCCAGCTATAACCTAGGCCTAATAATTGTCCATGTTGCTCAGGTGTACGACTATAAGCATAAGAGAGATTAAGCTGTCCTGCACGTTTGCCTAATTGATAGAGTGTGCCTAGTCCTACCTGTTGCAATTGATCGGTCAATTCAGTATGTGTTTCCAGAGTAAGTTTATTTGATATTCCATAACGATAGCTCCCACTAAATGCAGGATCTTGTGCATAATCAAATGAAGATAAGCCATAATTTAACTTTGGATAACCTACATTAAAAGACCAGTCATTTAAGCCTTGTGCGAGTAGGTTATTTGTACCATATAAGGGAATACTCAGTACTTGCTGTTGGCCATTAATATCTGTAATGACCATTTGTGCATTGCCTGCACCTGTAATACTCGGTACTGATTGAATATCAAATTGCCCAGGTACTATATTTTCTGAAAACTGCTTAATACCATTAATTATTAGATCCACTTGTGACGGTAATGCTACCTGGCCTTTAAAACTCATTAAGGGAGTCGTCACGGTATAGGGTTGTAAAGCGAAATTTTTCGATAAGCTAAGACCACTCAATCGAGTAGAGCGTGTCCATGATAGTGCATTACTTTGTGCATCACCTAAACGTAGTCTAAGCAATTTTTCTGGGATATCTTTTTCCCAATATGTATCCAGTATATGATGATTTATAAAGGCATTATCTTGATATTGGTAGTTACCAGAAAGGCTGAATACCCCACCAAATAGCCCAAAAACACGAAATTCATTCCAACCATTTAAAGAAAATATATTCTCATACTGCTGAGCAAAAGCAGTGTAATTGAGTAAGACACCTGTTTTTTCATGCAATGGATTAACTTTTGCAGCAGGCAGATGCTGATAGCCATATTGATGTTGACTGCTTAACAGTGTAATAGGTACTTGGATTGAGATTTTTTGATTGAGGTCGTCATATTTATAGCTTAGCCCTTCAATCTGATCAAGTGCGATATAGGATACCTGATCAATTATGATTGGTTCTATCTCGGTAGTAATGGCGAAATTTTTTAAGGAAGCTAAATCAATATAGAGTTGCTGATCTTGTTGTAAAAAATGACCAATTTGAATCTGTGTAGACTGATTTACTTCTACATCCAAATACAATTCCTGTTGAATCGCACTGGCTATATTGGATGAGTATTGTTCTGCAAATGTTGTCGGTGCTGTGACCAGCGTCATTCCTGCAAGTATAAAATTGCTTGCTCGAACATTCAATGATCAGAAACTCCCTATCCCTAAAGCTTATTTTGTATTAGGGAGATAATGGTAGAGTTTGTTCACGAAGATCCATATTAACTACAGCTATAAACTTTCCACCACGCGTAACATTTATATTATTTGGAATTTTCCATTGCATGCTTTTCCCACTAAGTACATAACCCATCAATCCCATTTGAATTGGTATTTTTTTGCCTTGCGCATCCATGTAGGCAAACTGACTAAAGCGCTTATAATGACCAGACTGATTGTTGATTGTTAGTGTTTGCTTATTATATTTAAAGCTCATACCTTGCAGGGATGTTATGCCTTGATCTGTATCATTACTGTCCGATACTTTTAAAAAAACAGGAATGGAATATTTGAGTAACAATTGTAGACCACTTTGTACATTAGTCTGGGAGTTAGGTAATTCATCCACGATGAGGCGATAAGCTTGTTCAGTCGTACTTGCTATTTGAGTATTGCGGATCAATCGAACCAATTGCCGTTGTCCGGCAGGAATGCTAATGACCATAGGACTAGCAATTAGATCTTTGGAGTTTGTTAAAATATCTTGTTGATTGCTTTGCGTCCAAGCGTTCACCCGTACTTGTGCACGAATACTCTCATTACCTGTATTGGTCAACCAAAGTTCTTTGACTTTTTCTTGTGGTGAAAATTCTAATAAAATAGGCGCAACTTGCAAACTGGCAGCATGCGCCTGTGTTATAAAAATACTAGCTGCCAAGATTCCTGCACCACAAATGTGAAATACATGAGAGAATTTGGCTGGCTTTTTCATGTGGACTCTTTACGATAATAAAAATTAATAAGTTACTGTAGCTGTGACGGTATCTGCATAGTTACCAGCGCGTACATTTGTAGAGCCAGATAATTTAGCAACTACAGGGATAGTCTGTACAATACCTGAACCAGTTGAAGAATATTGGTTATTGTCGTTGTCCCACTCTGCTGTATCACTGGATGCTTTAAATAATTTATAAGCAATGCTAGACGTAGGGTCAGTCGTATGAGTCATTTTTCCACTACTAGATAAACCAACGCTGTAGGGTGTCTGACTGGTACAGGTTACATTTAGATTACCTGTTTTATCTGTTGCTGTGATACCACTATTTACTTGACCGAAATCGATATCTGTAGCACTGATCGCACATGTTGATACAACTTCAATTTTAACTTGGAAGGTTGTATCCGCAGCTTTAGTAGAAGCATTCGTCTGTCCTGCTATAAATAATCCAGAAGAAGCTAATAATGCGGTAGTGATAAGATTTTTCATATAAGGGCCTATTAATAATGAAACAGATGGTTTTTTTAAAAACTTGCTGTTATTTTTTAATAGTTTCATAAAAAAATTTTACTACTAAAAAATATAGCGTGAAACATATCACATTTTATGGGGTTTTCAAGAGTTTTTGATGTTTTTTTGAGCTATTTTATATTTTTTCATTAGGTATACATCTCTAAGTTTGATTAAAAGGTAAAAGTAAAAAAACCTGGCATCTTTCCAGGTTTTTTTACTTTTGCGGGCTTAGTGCAATTTGTATCTTACAGTGCATTCATAGTGCTTTTTTAATAACTATATAGAACTTCCTGTTTTGGCTTAAGAATTATACGAATTTTCTAGTATTCAGAATAGCTGCAAAGTACTGAGACTTATGTGAGTTAAAGAATACAAATGGCTTAAATTTCACCCATAATAGCTATTGAGAATTTCTGAACTAAGATGTGTAATAAATTACTAAGAACCGTATAATTTTAAATAACTCGAATTTTGCTTAAGCAAATGAGATCAATCATCTTGATGACTTATCCATAAGTTTGAACATAGAAAGTCTATGATTTGATAACACTAAAAACTGATTAGAATTAATCTGCTTTGTTCCATAAAGAATTTAAAAGTAAAGTTTCCCAAAATCACTCAAATTTAAGTGACAACTTGGGTAACCCAGGCAGAATTTGCTGCACGTTTGCATATCAGCGCGAGAACCCAACAAAGTTGGGAGAAAGGCCGTCATTTCCGACTGGTCCTGTAGCGACTTTATTCCGTATTCTGAATGCTCATCCAACTCTGATTTAAAAATTTTAAATAATAAAAAACCCCGGCATCCTGCCAGGGTTTTTCGTATTGGTTCGCTCGGTATAACTCCTGTCGTACCTTAAAGTCCTTGTGCTTATCTCTTGTTATTCTTCTCTGGAGCATCCTGCTCTCTATGCCTCTATCATAGGAAAATTCTAGTATTCCGGATAGCCGCAAAGGGCCGAGTTTCATGTGAGCCAAAGCGTACAAAATAGCCTAAATTTTATCCCCAGCAATTGGGGATAGTTTTGGAACCTGGATCCGTATGAAATGGGCACTGATTGTCAAATTGATCATTTATTAATCAATTTTCTTGGCAAAATGTTACAGATTCGCTTAAAAACTCACCAACTTATTACAAAAGCGACTTTTTGCTGATTTCTTAGTCATAACTAAAATTTTAAGTGATTGATATTTATATTAATATACAATTGTATTGCGTATAACCGCCATTATGTTAAATGGGGAATAAAATACGATCATATATTTATCATCCGATTCTTTTTTTGATAGAAAGAACCATTCTTTCTTTATTTAAATATCTGATACAGTGGCACTTATATAAAATATTATAACTTAGGTGGTCCATGCCTAGCCTAACTCTCAAAGCGACATCAAAAAGATGCTTCGAGCCTAAAGTTTTAATGATTCTAATTGAGTGTCTGCCTTATGAACAAAGGCCTCCTATCAAAGAGTTATTAACCTCTTATCCTGTAGAAATTAAACTAAATTTAACTCCAGAAGTCTTAGAGCCCACTATCGAAAAAATACTAAAACGATTAGGCAGAGTATTTATTATCAGTAAGTAGATCAGTTCTGAAGTGTTCTTAAAATTAACATAATACACCTTATACGAAATGCTTGAAATTTGTCCTTTAGCCTCAATAGTTTAGTCAAAGCCGTTCTAGGGTTCAGCGCACTAGAACGGCTTTTTTGTGATTTTTCATGTTCCACGCCTATTCTTTGAGCAATGTTTCACAACTTTGTTCATATCAATTAAACAATCATGGTTAATCATAGGGTCTAAAAAAACGGCTCCAAAAGCCTCTTTTTTCAGGTTCCACATATTCAGGGATTGGAATCCGTTTAGGTTCGGTAGTAGTCAATCCGTCATGTTTCGTATTATCGGTGCTCGGTTCTGGCTGTACTTGAGCTGCATTCGCTTGCGCCTGTTCTTGATCGGTAAACGTAGTCATATTGGTTTTTGGGGCTTCCAATAAGCGCTGCATCGTTTCAATCTGGTTTTGATAAAAGGATTCCCGGTCTTTGGCATCCAAAAGCTGATTTTTCAGCATGTCTATCTGCTGTCTAAGCAGTAAAACTTCTGCCGAATTTGGACTGTCTATTTTTACAGATTCTTTTACATCCTGTTTTTTAACTGGCTCCCCAAAAACACGGATAGCCTCTGCTAGATCAATCTTATTTTCAGAATTTTTGCTTAAAATTCCTTTCTTTATATTGTTATAAATCGTTTGTCTATTGATATTGTAAAGCTTGGAAAGTTCAAGAACTGTAAGGGTTTTCATCCTGTAAATCTATGCCTAAACTTGTAAAAAGTTACTGCCTATTAGACTGTCTAATAGGCAAATGATCAAGTTTAAATTTTAGGCAGATGCAAAGCCAACTTTTTGAAGATAAGGGAATAATTCTTTGAATTTTTCACTATCCTGAAGCATTTCAGCAATACGTATAGCAAATTGTGGATAGCTTTCTGTACCCTGAGAATACTTCCCCATTTCTGGTAGTTCAGAAAGTTTAGTAGCAAATAAATAGCGTTGCTTATCTGTCATCCTCGAAAACAGATCAGTTGTATTAAGATCTCTATTAGTTTCTATAGATCGAATAGTTGCTTTCTTTGGCTTAAAGCTAAAAGAAAATCCTGAGATTGAACGACCTTTTTTATGCTGTTCGTATTTAACATTGATATCTGAAAATTCGTTGATTTGGTCTACTGCAATATCTAAAACACGTCTCTTAAATGCTTCCATTCGAGTGTATTCGTTAACACCTATACCAAGTTGACTACGAAATTTATTTAATTCATAAACAGGCGTTTTTCCTACAGACTTCCATTGCATTAAGAGTTCATAAAGACGTACTGCATAAACGCTTTTGAAGTCAGCAGTTTTTTTCAAATGATAACTAGTAAAGTACTGTTCAAACCCATCTATTTTAGTGACATGTTCAATTACCACACGAGTTAGGGTAACTAAAATTCTTCCTTCACCTTTCCGATAATTAGCATCTTGAATCCAGCGACTTTTTGTTAAAGTTCCATCTTCATTGGTAATCGTGAATTGTCTCTTAAAAAGAGAATCTTCTGCTTCAATTAACGCTAAATAAGCTGCATCTGGAGAAACGTTAAATGCTTTAGCATATCTAAGAGCATCTAATTCTAAAGGTTCATCTGTTGATAATCCTTGCCCAGTCTCACGAGCATCTACAATTGCAAGCTGAAGTAAACGGGTTTCGCTTAAAGTAAGTGTCTGTAAAGCTTGTACAAGTCTATTAGATTTTACGACCAAGTCTGTCATGTCATTCTATGTAGCAACAAATATTTATTATGTTGTTATAACAACATAATAAATATTTGTTGTCAAATACCGAGGAAACGTTGCTATATAACCGAGGAAACGTTGCTATATAACCGAGGAAACGTTGCTATATAACCGAGGAAACGTTGCTATATAAAGCTTGAAAGCCTTGTAAATAAAAGGATTCAGCCATCTTAAAAACATTTAAAAGCTTAAAAATAATTAAAAGCATATTTTATGAAAAATTGCCCTTGGTTTTCGCTCCGCTCAAACTCTATTGAATCTCGCTTTCGCTCGATTCGTCGGGGCAATTTTTGGTTCACGTTTTCGTGACTTTTAGAAAAAGCAAAAGCAACTCGGAATTCGCTTCGCTCATCAGCTTTTTTTTCTCGCTACGCTCGGTTTAGGAATCCAACTTGGAAAGTTCGCACCCATA